>JBGUVZ010000428.1:0-15134 GCA_045220685.1 Oscillospiraceae bacterium
ACGTAAACTTCTACTGACTTGAGGCCGTGTTCCATAGCAGCCTTAGCAGCTACTTCAGCAGCATTCTGTGCAGCGAATGGTGTTGACTTTCTTGAACCTCTGAAGCCTAAACCGCCTGAGCTTGCCCATGAAAGTGCATTACCCTGTGTGTCAGTGATAGTAACGATTGTATTGTTGAAAGTGGACTGGATATGAACAGCGCCGTTTTCAACGTTCTTACGTTCTCTACGTCTCTTAACAGTAACTTTCTTCTTCTGCTGTGCCATTGTTCATTTCCCTCCTTACTTCTTCTTGTTAGCGATAGTCTTTACAGGGCCCTTACGAGTTCTTGCGTTTGTCTTTGTACGCTGACCTCTAACCGGGAGACCTCTGCGGTGACGGATACCACGGTAGCAGTTGATTTCAACAAGTCTCTTGATGTTAAGAGCGATCTCTCTTCTGAGGTCACCTTCAACATTGATGTTCTTGTCGATGTATTCACGAAGCTTGTTTTCATCATCGTCTGTAAGATCCTTAACTCTTGTGTCAGGGTTTACGCCTGTTTCAGCTAAGATCTTCTTTGCAGTTGTGTTGCCGATACCGAAAATGTAAGTAAGAGCGATCTCTATTCTTTTATTCTTCGGTAAGTCAATACCAGCTATTCTTGCCATTAACTAATTGCACCTCCGTTAGCGGACTGAGTATCAGCCCTGTCTCTGTTTATGCTTTGGGTTTTCGCAAATAACCATTATTTTGCCCTTGCGCTTAATGATCTTGCACTTTTCGCACATTGGCTTTACTGAAGGTCTAACTTTCATTGAAATTACCTCCTATTTGATAGTTAGAAAAACGGGATCATTACCTGTTTATTTGCATCTCCAGGTAATCCTGCCTCTTGTCAGGTCATAAGGTGACATCTCAATGGTTACCTTATCACCAGGTACTATACGAATATAATTCATTCTTAACTTGCCAGAAATATTGGCCAGTATCTTGTGACCATTTGCTAATTCCACACGGAACATTGTATTTGGTAAAGCCTCAACGACTGTACCTTCAACTTCGATTGCGTCTTCCTTAGCCATACTCTAAACCTCACTTTCATTTTCGATGACCGTTAAGTCACGCAGATTCATTTTAAGCCTTTTGTCAGTAATTCCGTCAAGATTTATCACAGCTTTTGTGACTGCAAGATGTTTTACGTTCTTTTTCTTTGGTGAAGCCAGCTTTCTGGTGTCACCGTCCGATATATAAACATAGCCGCTGTCAGTTATCTGAGTTACGGCAAACAGTCTGTTTTCATCACGTCCTGCTTTTGCTTTGACTACTGTACCTTCAACTATTTTCACAATATCCTCCGTCACGGCAGTGTTAAGATAACTGCTCCCTCTGAAGTAACTGCAACTGTATGCTCAAAATGAGCTGAAAGAGAACCGCTGGTTGTAACAACAGTCCATCCGTTATCGAGTACCTTTACGCCCGCACCGCTGACATTGATCATTGGTTCGATCGCAATGGTCATACCGGAAACAAGTCTCGTACCATGTCCAGGCGCACCGTAGTTCGGAACCTCAGGATCTTCATGAAGCTGTCTTCCTACTCCGTGACCGCAGTACTGTCTGACTACTCCGTATCCTCTTGATTCACAGTATTCCTGAACTGTATGTGATATGTCGCCGATCCTTACGCCGGCTTTTACAATATCTATCGCAGCAAAAAGACTGTTCTGAGTAACCTCAAGAAGTTTCTTTGCTTCGTCTGATATCTCACCAACCGGGAAAGTCATACATGTATCACTGTGGAAACCATCCTTAAGAGCTCCGACGTCAACACTGACGATGTCGCCTTCCTTAAGGACCCTTTTAGCTGTCGGGATTCCGTGGATTACTTCTTCATTGACTGATATGCAGGCACTTGCCGGAAATCCGCCGTAGTGAAGAAATGATGGCTTAGCGCCGTGTGATACTATATAATCATGAACTATTTTATTAACCTGTAATGTTGTCATTCCAGGTCTTATTTTTTCGCCAACAAGCTTCAACGCACCGCCGGCAATTTTACCGGAAGCACGCATTTTAGCTAAATCAGCAGTGGATTTTACACTGATCATAAACTTAAGCTCCAACCGCCTTAAGTGTAAGCTTAGAAGTTTCAGAAACCTCTTCCTGGCCTATAACAGTTTCGAGCTTGCCCTGCTTGCTGTAGTAATCCTTGAGCGGAGCAGTCTGCTTATGATATACATCGAGTCTTTCAAGAACAGTTTCCGGCTGGTCATCCTTACGAATGATTGTTTCGCCGCCGCACTTGTCGCACTTTCCTTCAACCTTTGAAGGCTTGAATTCAACGTGGTAAGTTGCGCCGCATCCGCTGCAAACTCTTCTTCCTGAAACTCTCTGCTTGATTGTCTCATCAGGAACTGAAATTTCGATTACCTTATCGATCGTTACGCCCATAGCATCAAGTGCTTCAGCCTGCGGAACTGTTCTCGGGAATCCGTCAAGGATGAATCCCTTCTTGCAGTCATCAGCAGCGATTCTGTCCTTTAAGATACCGATTACGATATCGTCTGAAACAAGAGCACCGCTGTCCATTGCTTCCTTAGCCTTGAGGCCATATTCTGTACCGTTCTTTACAGCTTCACGAAGAATGTTACCTGTAGAGATCTGTGGTATGTTAAGTGCTTCTGAAATTACTTCAGCCTGAGTACCCTTGCCGGCACCAGGAGCACCGAGTAATATTAAATTCATAGTATTAATCCCCCTGTTTATTCAAGAAATCCTTTATGATGACGCATCATGATCTGCGATTCAAGAGTACGTACTGTTTCAAGCGCAACGCTTACTACGATAAGTATCGAAGTACCGCCGAGAGCAAGATTGCCGAGATCCGGGAAGATCCATGCGAAAATCGACGGAATAACAGCGATGATACCGAGGAAGATCGCACCTACAAGAGTGATCTTTGAAAGAACTCTCTGGATGTAGTCAGATGTTGGCTTACCAGGTCTGATACCAGGAATACCGCCGTTAGACTGACGAAGGTTGTTTGCGATCTCAACCGGATTGTACTGCATTGAAACGTAGAAGTAGTTAAATCCGATTATAAGGAAAAATAATACTGCTGCGTACAGCGGGCTTCTGTAAGAGAATACTCTCTGGAATCCCGTGTAGAACTTGTCCCACCATGTAGAACCATCGTCCTTAGGAGGGAAGAAAATTGCTAATGTCATCGGAAGTGAAACAAATGCGTTAGCAAAGATGATCGGCATAACACCACTCATGATTACCTTTACAGGAATGTGAGTGTTCTGTCCGCCGTACTGCTTTCTTCCTACGACTCTCTTTGCATACTGGATCGGAATCCTTCTTTCAGCTTCGTTCATGAATACGATGAAGCCTACAACGAATACAAAGAATAAAATGATGAACAGGTCAACGAAAACATATGGGTTCGGGTTGTTCTTTGCAGCCTCGATGAGACTGAGAATTCCGGACGGACCGTTTGCGATGATACCTGTAAAGATAAGGATCGAAACACCGTTTCCTATACCCTTTTCATTGATTCTGTTGCCGAGCCAAACAACACCCATGGCACCAGTAATGAAAACTGTAATGATGACGATCGCAGCAAATACACCTTCGAAGCCGGATCTGTATGTAACAGCGCCGTTCTTCTTCATTGTAAGATAGTATGCGAAAGCCATGAATACTGCAAGTATAAGTGAAACGAAGTTTGAGATCTTATCGATCTTCTTACGTCCTTCCTCGCCCTCTTTCGAGAGTCTCTCAAGAGGAGGAAGTGCATAAGTAAGTAACTGAACGATGATCGATGCATTGATGAACGGCTGAATTGAAAGTGCGAACACTGTAGCCTTTGACATCGATCCGCCTGAGAACATGTTGAGATATCCCAGAGCGTTGTTATCGGAGTTGGCATTCATCCATTCCTTAAGAACATTGGTATCAATGAACGGAGCTGGAATAAGTACCGAACCGATTCGGAAAATGACTATGATGAGTAATGTGTATAAAAGCTTCTTTCGGGTCTCTTCAACCTTCCAGGCATTTCTTAAAGTTTCGAGCACATTACATCACCTCAGTCTTCCCACCGGCTTTCTCGATTTTCTCAACCGCTGACTGAGAGAACTTAGCAGCCTTTACTGTAACCTTTACGCTGAGGTCGCCGTTGCCTAAAACCTTAACACCGTCGAACTCTTTCTTAATTAAACCTGCTGCCTTTAATTCTGTTACACCAACTACATCACCATCGTTGAATCTGTTAAGATCAGAAACATTGATTGTTGCAAACTTAGTAGCAAAGATGTTGTTGAAGCCTCTCTTTGGAATACGTCTCATTAAAGGCATCTGTCCGCCTTCGAAACCGATACGTACGCCGCCACCTGAACGAGCCTTCTGACCCTTGTGGCCTTTACCTGCAGTCTTACCGTTGCCTGAACCGTGACCTCTGCCGATACGCTTACGGTCTACAGCTGGCTGAGCTGGAGATAATTCATGTAACTTCATATTCTGTGCACCTCCTTGCTTTATACTTCCTTAACCTCAACGAGGTGAGAAATTGTCTTGATTTTACCCATTGTCTGACTGTTGTCCGGCTGGCTTGTTACGTCGCCGATCTTTCTAAGTCCAAGTGAATGAGCTGTTTCAATCTGGTTCTTCTTACAACTAATAAGGCTCTTAACGAGCTTGATCTGCTTTGCCATTGAACTCACTCCTTAACCTAAAATTTCTTTTACTGTCTTGCCTCTCTTTTCAGCAACTTCCTTAGCTGATGTGCATTCGCTTAATCCCTGGATTGTAGCTCTTACTACGTTGCATGGATTGTTTGAACGAAGAGACTTTGTTCTGATATCCTTGATACCAGCAATTTCAACAACGGCACGAACCGGGCCACCAGCGATAACACCAGTACCAGGAGCAGCTGGCTTCATGAGAACGCAGCCTGCGCCGAACTTACCGATGATTTCGTGAGGGATTGTTGTACCCTTAAGTGAGATCTTAACGAGGTTCTTCTTAGCATCTTCGATACCCTTACGGATAGCGTCAGGAACTTCACCTGACTTACCAAGACCAAAACCTACTGTACCGTTACCGTCACCTACAACTACGAGTGCAGAGAACTTCATGATACGGCCGCCCTTAACAGTCTTAGAAACTCTGTTAATTGCAACTACCTTTTCTGAAAGCTCCAGTTTTGAAGCATCTATTTTAGCCAAAGCGCTTTACCTCCTTATTAGAACTGTAATCCGTTTTCGCGAGCAGATTCAGCAAGCTCTTTGATACGGCCATGATAAACGTTACCGCCTCTGTCGAAAACAACAGCTGTGATACCCTTTTCAATAGCACTCTTAGCTATCATCTGGCCTACCTTGCGAGCGCCGTCCTTATTTCCGCCGTTTCCGTCAAAGTCCTTTGAAAGACTTGATGCGGAAGCAAGTGTAACACCATTTACGTCATCAATAAGCTGAGCGTAGATGTGCTTTGTGGAGCGAAAAACATTAAGACGTGGACGCTCCGGTGTGCCGGAAATCTTTTCACGAACTCTGCGATGTCTTGCTTCTCTAGCAAGTTTCTTATCAGCCTTTTTAACCATTGCGATTCACTCCTTTTATTACTTCTTGCCCTTACCGGCTTTACCCTCTTTACGGATAATTCTTTCGCCTTCGTATCTGATACCCTTGCCCTTATATGGCTCTGGTGGACGCTTTTCGCGTACTTCAGCGGCGAACTGACCTACAGCCTGCTTGTCGATACCATTGATAACAACCTTGTTTGCACTTGGTACGTCGATTGTGATACCGTCTGTTTCAGGAATGATTACCTGGTGTGAGAAACCGAGGTTCATTACGAGGTTCTTACCCTGCTTAGCAGCACGGAAACCAACGCCTTCGATCTCAAGAGTCTTTGAATAACCGTTTGTAACACCGTTTACCATGTTTGAGATAAGTGTTCTTGTGAGACCGTGGAGTGACTTGTGGTGCTTGCTTTCTGATGGACGTGTTACAGTGATAACACCGTCATTTAATTCAATACCCAGCTCCTTAGAGAACTGCTTAGAGATTGTGCCCTTAGAGCCCTTTACAGTAACTAAATTGTTGTCGATCTTAACATCTACGCCGGCTGGGACACTGATTGGCATTCTACCTATTCTTGACATTGTGTGTCCTCCTTACCATACGAATGCGAGAACTTCGCCGCCTACGTTAAGTTCACGAGCCTTCTTGTCAGTCATGATTCCCTTTGAAGTAGAAACAACTGCAATTCCGAGACCCTTTCTTACCTTAGGCATGTCCTCACAACTTGAATATATACGCAAACCAGGCTTTGAAACCCTACGTAAGCCAGTAATAACAGGTGACTTGCTTGCACCGTACTTAAGAGTGATTCTTATAATACCCTGCTTACCATCTTCAACGATCTGAAAGCTCTTGATATAACCTTCATCGAGAAGGATCTGAGTGATAGCCTTCTTAACGTTTGAAGCGGGAACATCAACCGTAGCGTGCTTAGCTGAATTCGCATTACGAATTCTTGTTAATAAATCTGCTATAGTATCAGTAATCTGCATGCTAATTTACCTCCTTTGTTTTATTACCAGCTAGCCTTCTTGACTCCTGGTATCTGACCGTCATGAGCTAACTCTCTGAAGCAGATACGGCAGATGCCGAACTTTCTGAGGTAAGCGTGTGGTCTGCCACAGATCTTACATCTGTTGTAAGAACGTGTTGAGAACTTAGGAGTTTTCTGCTGCTTTAAAACCATTGCCTTCTTAGCCATTTAAAAAACCTCCCGCATTACTTAGCGAACGGAGCGCCCATGAGTGTAAGGAGCTCTTTTGCTTCTTCATCAGTATTAGCTGTAGTGATAAAGTTGATATCCATACCTCTAACCTTGTCGATCTTATCATATTCGATTTCAGGGAAGATGAGCTGTTCCTTGATACCTGTTGAGTAGTTGCCTCTTCCGTCGAATGAGTTAGGGTTGATACCTCTGAAGTCACGTACTCGAGGTAATGAAACGTTGAAGAACTTGTCGAGGAATTCGTACATGTTCTCGTTTCTTAATGTAACCTTAACACCGATTGGCATTCCTTCACGAAGCTTGAAGTTAGCAACTGACTTCTTAGCGCGGCAAACTACAGGCTTCTGACCTGTGATAGCAGCAAGGTCGTTCATGATAGCGTCGATAACCTTAGCATTTTCTCTTGCTTCACCGGCACCAACGTTGATTACGATCTTGTCGAGCTTTGGAATCTGCATAACGCTCTTGTAGCCAAACTTCTTCATCAAAGCAGGAGCTACAGTGCTATTATAGTAATCTTTCATTCTAGCCATGTCGTTTCTCCTTTACTCAAATGATGCTCCGCATTTTTTGCAAACGCGTAACTTCTTGTCATTGTCAAAAGTATGACCTACTCTTGTAGCCTTGCCGCACTTAGGGCAAACGAGCTGTACCTTGCAAGCGTAAATAGGAGCTTCAGCCTTAACTATTCCGCCAACCTGGCCCATTCTTGTAGGCTTAACGTGCTTAGTAACGAAGTTGATACCTTCAACGATTACCTTGCCTTCCTTAGGGCTTACTTCGAGAACCTTACCAGTCTTTCTCTTGTTAGCGCCTTCGAACTTATCGTTATACTTACCTGTAAGTAATACAACAGTGTCACCTTTTCTTACGTGTACTTTACTCATAATAATGACACCTCCATTATAATACTTCCGGAGCAAGGCTTAAGATCTTTGTATAATCCTTGTCACGGAGTTCTCTTGCTACAGGTCCGAAAATACGAGTTCCCTTTGGATTCTTGTCTTCTTTTATAATTACAGCAGCGTTCTCATCGAAACGGATGTAAGTACCATCCTCTCTTCTTAAGCCCTTTGCTGAACGAACGATAACTGCTTTTACAACGTCACCCTTCTTAACAACGCCACCGGGTGTTGCCTTCTTAACAGAAGCTACAACTACATCACCGATATTTGCATATCTTCTGCGTGTACCGCCTAAAACTCTGATGCACATGAGTTCCTTGGCGCCAGTGTTGTCTGCTACCTTAAGGTATGTCTGCATCTGTATCACAGTCGTTCTCCTCCTTTCAGAATTAAAAGCTGATTTACAGCGTGAATATCATTAAACTTGTGATTAATTACTTAGCCTTTTCAATTATGTTAGTAACTCTCCATCTCTTATCCTTTGAGAGTGGACGTGTTTCCATAATTTCTACTCTGTCGCCGATCTTGCACTCATTCTTTTCGTCATGAGCCTTCATCTTAACAGTTCTCTTGATGATCTTCTTGTAAAGTGGATGTTTAACATTGTCAACGATAGCAACAACAACTGTCTTGTCCATCTTGTCGCTAACTACTTTACCGACTCTTGTTTTTCTGAGACTTCTTTCAGACATCGCTAAATCCTCCCTTTCTTACTGCTGTACTGACTTGAGTTCCTGTTCACGGAGAACAGTCTTGATACGAGCAATATCCTTCTTTACAGCCTTTAAACGAGCTGTATTTTCGAGCTGATTTACAGCTAACTGAAAGCGGAGATTGAAGAGCTCCTGCTTAAGGTCTTCCAGCTTATTATTCATCTCATCAACAGACATTTCTTTGATATCAGTTGCCTTCATTACTGCTCGCCTCCCTCTGTTTCTTTAGCTACGAACTTGCACTTGATAGGGAGCTTGTGCATAGCAAGACGCATAGCTTCTCTTGCCTGTTCTTCTGTTACGCCAGCGATTTCGAACATTACTCTGCCTGGCTTAACTACTGCTACCCAGTATTCAGGTGCACCCTTACCAGAACCCATTCGAGTTCCAAGAGCCTTCTTTGTAACCGGCTTGTCTGGGAATAACTTGATCCAAACCTTACCGTTACGCTTTATATAACGTGTCATTGCGATACGGGCTGCTTCGATCTGGTTGGATGTGATCCAAGCTGGCTGAAGAGCCTGTAAACCATATTCACCGTTTGATACTTTGTTTCCGCGATATGCCTTACCTGTCATACGTCCTCTGTGGACACGACGGTATTTAACTCTCTTTGGAAGTAGCATTACTGGTTACCTCCTTCATCTTTTCTGTTTCTTGGCTTACGGAATGACTTGTTGTCATCACGTCTCTTTCTTGCTGGAGCCTTGTCCTCGTTCTTGTCAGGTGATTCACCCTTGAGGATTTCGCCCTTGTAGATCCATACCTTAACGCCTAAACGTCCGTATGTTGTGTGAGCTTCTGCTGTACCGTAGTCAATGTCAGCTCTGATTGTCTGAAGCGGGATTGTACCTTCGTTATAGCTTTCAGCTCTTGCGATTTCAGCACCGCCTAAACGACCTGAAACTCTTGTCTTGATACCCTTGGCACCGAGACGGATTGCACGGCCGATTGACTGCTTCATAGCACGTCTGAATGAAATTCTGTTTTCGAGGTCAAGAGCGATCTTTTCTGCAACGAGCTGTGCGTTAAGATCTGGCTGCTTAACTTCTACGATGTTTATTAAAACCTGTGAACCGGCTGACATCATCTTTTCAACCTGTAAACGAAGCTTTTCGATTTCAGCGCCGCCCTTACCAATTACGATACCTGGCTTTGCACAGTGGATGTGGATTCTAGTCTTGTCAGCGAAACGCTCGATCTCAACTCTTGCTACGCCTGCTGCATAAAGTCTCTTCTTGATGAAGTTACGAACGTTGTAATCTTCAACGAGAATGTCACCGAAAGCAGCCTTGTTGGCATACCAGCGAGAATCCCAATCCTTAATAACGCCAACACGGAAACCGTGTGGATTTACCTTCTGGCCCATAGTCTACCTCCTATTTGGGATTATTCCTTTTCCTTTAATACCATAGTGATGTGTGATGTTCTCTTAAGAATTCTATAAGCTCTGCCCTGTGCTCTTGGCATGATGCGCTTCATAGTTGATCCAGGAGTAACAAAGCACTCTGCAACATAGAGTTTTTCCTTATCCATGTCATGGTTGTTTTCTGCATTTGAAACAGCTGACTTTAAAAGCTTTTCAAGATCTTCACAAGCAGCCTTTGGTGTGTGCTTGATAACTGCCATAGCGTAATCAACCGGCTTATTTCTGATAAGGTCAAGTACGATCTTAACTTTTCTTGGAGAAATGCGAACATTTCTTAAATAAGCTCTTGCTTCCATAGTGTAGTCCTCCTTTCCTTATTTCTTACCGTTATTTGATGTTTTTGAACCAACGTGACCCTTATAAGTTCTTGTAGGAGCGAACTCACCAAGCTTGTGACCTACCATGTCTTCTGTAACATATACAGGCACGTGCTTACGTCCGTCATGAACAGCAAATGTATGACCTACAAACTCTGGGAAAATAGTTGATGAACGGCTCCAGGTCTTTAAAACCTTCTTTTCGCCTGCCTTGTTCATCTCTTCTACTCTCTTAAAAAGCACTTCCTGAACGAAAGGTCCCTTCTTAATACTTCTGCTCATCTGTATTTCCTCCTTTCAAGAATTATTTACCGTTTCTGCGTCTTACGATAAACTTGTCAGAACGGTTATGCTTCTTACGAGTCTTATAGCCAAGTGTTGGCTTGCCCCAAGGAGTAACAGGACCTGGACGTCCGATTGGTGACTTACCTTCACCACCACCGTGCGGGTGATCGCAAGGGTTCATTACAGAACCACGTACTGTAGGTCTCCAGCCCATGTGACGCTTTCTACCTGCTTTACCGTAATTAACGTTTTCGTGATCGATGTTACCTACCTGGCCGATTGTAGCCTTGCACTGGTTAGGTACGTTTCTTAATTCGCCTGAAGGAAGTCTGAGGAGAGCGTAGATGCCTTCCTTAGCCATGAGCTGAGCCATGTTACCAGCTGAACGAACGAGCTGTGCTCCCTTGCCAGGATAAAGTTCAACGTTGTGGATGAATGTACCAACCGGGATGTCTGCGAGTGCAAGTGCGTTACCTGGCTTGATATCAGCGTCAGATCCGCTTCTTACTGTATCGCCAACCTTAAGTCCGTTTGGTGCGAGGATGTATCTCTTTTCGCCGTCTTCGTACTGAAGAAGTGCAATGTGAGCTGAACGGTTTGGATCGTATTCGATTGTAAGAACCTTAGCGTCCATCATATCCTTATCACGCTTGAAGTCGATGATACGATACTTTCTCTTGTTAGCACCGCCTCTGTGGCGAACTGTTATTCTTCCGTAGCTGTTTCTACCTGATTTATTCTTTAATGGCTCAAGTAAACTCTTCTCCGGAGCAACCTTTGACAACTGTGAGTAATCAGTAACTGTCATCTGACGACGTGAAGGAGTTGTCGGTTTATATGTTTTGATTGCCATTGTATTCACTCCTTAATTAATGCATTTTTGCGGGAGCATTACTCCCATACCATACTCAGATAATTTATTCCTGAGTTCTTATGTGTCTGACTTATCAGATCATACCGTCGAAGAATTCGATTGTCTTTGAATCTTCCTTAAGTGTAACGATAGCCTTCTTCCAGTCAGCTGTCTTGCCTACATATCTGCCAACGCGCTTTGTACGGCCATTGCAGTTAAGTGTATTTACCTTAGCAACCTTTACGTCGAAAAGCTTTTCAACTGCGTCTGCGATTTCGATCTTGTTAGCATTCTTATCAACCTTGAATGTGTACTTTCCTGACTGGAGAGCATCCATACTTCTCTCGGTGATGATAGGCTTGATGATGATATCCTGTGGTGCCTTCATTATGCGTACACCTCCTCGATCTTCTTCACTGCGTCTGTAACAACAATGAACTTGTCGTAGTTTAATATATCGTAAACATTCAGTGTATTAACGAGTGTTGTCTTTACGCCAGGAATGTTTGCAGCACTCTTGATGACTTTCTTGTCAACTTCAGGCATAACTATGAGAGCCTTGCCTTCTACGTTGAGAGCCTTTAACATCTGAACGATTGTCTTTGTCTTGAATTCTTCCATCTTGATTGAATCAAGAACGAGAAGATTTGAATCCTGAAGCTTAACTGATAAAGCTGACTTCATTGCGAGTCTCTTTACCTTCTTGTTAAGAGAATATCTGTAATCTCTTGGCTTAGGACCGATAGCAACACCACCATGAACCCACTGAGGAGCACGGATAGAACCCTGTCTTGCATGAGCTGTTCCCTTCTGTCTCCATGGCTTTCTGCCGCCTCCGCGTACTTCTGTACGAGTAAGTGTTGACTGTGTACCCTGACGCTGGTTTGCGAGGTAGTTAACTACCATTGCGTGCATAACAGCTTCGTTTGGCTCAATTCCGAAAATAGCATCGGAAAGCTCAGTTTCTGCAACCTGCTTACCATTCATATCAAATACTGAAACTTTAGACATTATGCTTCCTCCTTTCATTAAGCCTTAACACTATCAACGATGCAAACTATTCCGCCCTTAGGACCCGGAACAGCACCCTTGAGTGCGATAAGATTATTTTCAACGTCGATCTTTACTACTTCAAGATTCTGAACTGTTACCTTTTCAGCACCCATGTGTCCTGGAAGAGCCTTGCCCTTGTAGATACGTGATGGTGATGAACAAGCACCCATAGAACCTGCTTCTCTGTGAACAGGACCTGTACCGTGTGTCATCTTGAGTCTGTGCTGGTTGTGACGCTTGATAGCACCCTGGAAGCCCTTACCTTTGCTTGTGCCGCTTACGTCTACAGCGTCGCCTACTGCGAAAACGTCAGCCTTGAGTACATCGCCTACATTGAGAGCGCTGCAGTCATCGAGTCTGAATTCCTTAAGTGTCTTCTTGCAAGCTACGTCAGCCTTCTTGAAGTGACCCTGTAATGGCTTTGTTACGTTCTTGATCTTTACGTCGCCAAATCCGAGCTGTACTGAATCATAACCGTCGTTTTCAACAGTCTTCTTCTGAACAACTACGCATGGACCGGCTTCGATTACAGTTACAGGAACAACTTTTCCTGTTTCGTCGAAAATCTGAGTCATGCCGATTTTCTTACCGATCATTGATTTCTGCATTTCTAATTCCTCCTAAAGTTATTGGTTGACTTTCGTCAACATGACTTCGGCGTTTCTTTCCCGAAATTACTTTTCAGACATTTCGATGAGTACGCCAGCTGGGATCTCGAGGTTACCGAGAGTCTCCATTGTTTTGTTTGTCGGTCTGATGATGTCGATAAGTCTCTTGTGAGTTCTCATTTCGAACTGCTCACGGCTATCCTTGTACTTGTGTACGGCACGAAGAATAGTAACTATCTCCTTATCAGTCGGCAGCGGGATAGGTCCTGAAACTCTTGCTCCGCTTCTCTTAGCAGCGTCAACTATCTTTGCAGCTGCTGCGTCAACTACAGCATGTTCATAACCCTTGATCTTGATTCTGATCTTTTCCTTTTCAGCCATGGTTTTCGCCTCCTTATGAATTTTACGATGGGGGCATTGCTTTCATTCGTAACACTTAGCCGTGTGTATCGCTCTCTGTTATATCAAAAAAAGTCTGTGAAACTTTGAAGTTCCCAGACTTTTGCAACACAACACACGAACGGACAGTCCTCGCGCATACGCAACCCGCAGTATTACGGAGGAAATCTTATCACACACAGTGTTCGTTATTACAATCGCCCGGTTTAAAATCGGACATACTCCACGAAAATTCCCTGTCATACCGACAGCAACCTTTCGCTTCATCGCATATCATCTACAGTCAATCGACTGCTTTTCTATTATATCATAGTCACAAATTTTATTCAAGTTTTTTTACACATTCAATTGTAAATTTTTTGTGAACATTTTCTTTTCCGTGAAACAAAGGATAAAATTCCTGAGAATATACCCAGAGCAATCGTTCCGGATATTCCTTTTCTTCCAGTTGCAGGCGAATTGTGTACCTTTCCAGTCACATTACTGCCGCTGTTACCTGATGAAGTTCCTGCATTTCCTGATTTCTGAAGTGTGCTTATATCAGCAAATTTTATTCCGCTGAGAGCTGCATACTCTTCAAGAGTACATTCTCTGGTGAAAAAATATCCGTCTTCATCTACGCCATAATATTCTATTTTCACATCTTTATGACCATACAGTACAAGATCACTGCTGCAGCCGGAAAATGCTGTATTGCTTATACTCTTCGGCCTTCCTGGCATTATGACCTCCGTAAGTCCTGTGCATCCGCTGAACGCTTCTCCCTCTATCACTTTTATACTTTCAGGTATTTTTACAGATGTAAGTGATGTACAGTTTTTAAAAGCATAGGATGCAATGTCATGGTAATTATCCGGAATATCCACTGACTTCAGAGAAGTACAGTTTTCAAAAAGAGAGATGTTTACAAACTTCAGACTTTCAGGAAGTTCGACGGAAGTCAGCCCTGTACAGCCGGAAAATGCAGCGTTGTTGATGTACTCAACATTTTCCGGTATTCTGATTTCTTTAAGTCCGGTGCACCCTGCAAAAGCACTGACGTTTATCTGCTCAACACTGGACGGTATTGTTACTTCAGTTAATCCCGAGCAGCCGTAAAATACTGCAGATTCTATCTTCGTAAGATTCTGAGGAAGACTCACTGATACCAGTCCGTCACAGTACGCAAATGCCTCGTCACAGATACCCATAACACTGTCCGGTATCACTAATGATGTGTTTTCAGGCATTGTACCTTTATATCTGTATATACATTTACCTGCATATACGATTCCGTCAGGACGTTCGTTATACCACTTGGTGTCCTTGAAAGCAGCCTTTCCAATATCCGTAACACTGTCAGGAATAGTAATCGATGCTAATTCAGTACATCCGCTGAACGCTTCCCATCCTATTCTTTTCACACCTTCCGGTATCACCACTGAAGTCAGCGAAGTGCATTCCCTGAAGGTTTCGTCATCTATCTCTTCAATTCCTGACGATATCGTTACTGAAGTTAAGTTTGTACAGCCGCGGAAAGCATACATTCTGATCGTTTTTACACTATCCGGAATCACAACCGAAGTTACCTCTTTATTATTCATAAAAATAGCTCCGATGGTCGTGACCGGATGTCCGTCGATCTCGGAAGGTATTACAACTTCCTTATCTTTGCCGATATACTTTGTAAGTGTGATTTTACCCGCGACACTTGTTTTATAATCGAACTGGCGTTCTTTCTTGGCTTCTGTAACTGCAGTCGTTTCTTTGACTGCCGCCCGTTCTGTAAACGCAGG
>JBGUVZ010000429.1:0-3648 GCA_045220685.1 Oscillospiraceae bacterium
ACAGTTGCCGGCTACTGGGTGGCTGAAGGCATCCTTTTCGGATTTGCTGCTTCAACCCTCGGCGCACTGTTAAAAGGATTCATCCAGCCGGTATGCAGCTCGGTACTGTTTGTCAGCATCGGCACAGTACTGGACAAAGCCAAATTCAAATCTCTTATCTACAGAGTATAAACAATGATTAAGTCAGCCATCCGGCTTCGCCGGATGGCTTTTTTTTTACAATAAAATATACTTGAGGATGAACAGTACCGAAAGAACATATACAAGCGGAGGTATCTTCTTTCCCTTTCCGCAGATAAGATTGATTACCGTATAGGAAATGATCCCCAGTGAGATACCCTCTGAAATGCTGTAGAACAGCGGCATTGAGATAACGCATATATATGCCGGTACAGCATCGGTGTAATTCTTTTCATTGAATTTGATATCTGCAATAGCCGAGAACATAAGGAAGCCTACGACGATAAGTGCCGGGGCTGTTGCAAAGCTCGGTACTGCAGTGAAAACAGGTGCAAAGAAGATGGAAACTAAGAAAAGCAGAGCTGTTGTGAGAGCTGTAAGTCCCGTTCTTCCGCCTTCTGCAACACCTGCAGATGATTCAACGAATGTAGTGGTTGTTGATGTTCCGAAAACTGCTCCGACTGCAGTGGCAACAGAGTCGGAAAGAAGTGCCGGCTTGATAGCAGGAAGCTTTCCGTCCTTGTCGAGCATCTTGGCCTTTGCGCTGACGCCGATAAGAGTGCCCAGCGTATCGAAAAGATCAACGAATAAGAATGAGAAGATAATAACTATAAAGTTAAACCAGTCGATGGTGTTAAGATCAACGTTGAAGCACTGTCCGAAGGTCTGGAAAAATGCGCTGAAGTCCGTCATCTGCATTGCTGGGAACAGTGAATAGTATCCGGCATCAGGAGAAGGAACGTAAACTCCGGCAGCCTGACAAACCATTCCGGCGATCCAGGTACCGAGAATTCCGAGGAGGACTGATCCCTTTACTTTCTTAAGATAAAGAATAAAGGTAAACATTGTTCCAAGAAGAGCGAGCAGAGCACTTATTCCGGCCGTGCTGAAATTCTCCGTAAAATCAGTTATAGCAACAAGAGTTGAGCTGTTTGCCACGCATATGCCGGCATTCTGAAGTCCTATAAATGCAATGAACAGTCCTATTCCCACTGATACCGCAGTTTTAAGTGACAGCGGAATCGCATTAAAGATTGCTTCACGTATATTGGTAAGGGAAAGCACAAGAAAGATAATTCCCTCGATGAAAACTGCAAGAAGAGCCACCTGCCACGGATATCCCATTATTCCGACTATGGTGTAGGCGAAAAACGCATTGAGTCCCATTCCGGCTGAAAGAGCGAACGGAAGATTTGCCATGAAAGCCATGCACGCCGTTCCCACGAATGAAGCAAGGCAGGTCGCAATGAGTACTGCAGTCTGGTCCATTCCTGCAGCCGCAAGAATCGACGGATTGACCGCAAGTATGTAGGCCATGGTCATGAAAGTAGTTAGTCCGGCTGTAAGTTCCGTTCGTACTGTGGTGTTGTTCTGTTTGAGTTTAAATATCTTTTCAAGCATCGACATTCACTCCTTACTTTCCTTCGTCATATTCAGCTATGTAAGGAAGATTTCTGTAGTACTCATCACAGTCAAGACCATAGCCTATAACGAAATGATCTGGTATAGTGAAAAGCGACATGTCTGCCTCGAATTTCACAAGACGTCTTGAAGGCTTGTCGAGCAGAGTGATGACTTTCAGTGAAAGAGGATTTCTCTCCTTAAGCTTCTCCACCACATCGTGCAGTGTACGGCCTGTATCTATAATGTCCTCGACGATTATTACATGGTATTTGCTTATATCCTGGCTTACGTCCATTGTTATGGATACTTCCCCTGTGGAAACAGTGCCGGAATAATAGCTCTTGGCACACATAAAGGCTACCTCGCACGGAATGCTCACCTGGCGGCAGAAGTCAGCCATAAACACAAATGCGCCGTTTAAAATACTTATAAGCAGAAGCGGCTTATCCTTGTACTCACGGCTCACCCATTCCCCTGCTTCGGCGATCTTCTGACGGATCTCCTCCTCAGTGAAGATCACTCTTTTTATCTTTCCGTTTATTTCGTCTGTATTTATCATGATCCCTATTCTCCATTCGTTAAAGATTTATGAAAAAAATATATTTTTTCATAATATTATTGTATCATATTTATAGCTTTATTGCAAACATAAATACTGATTTATATGTTTCCGGCACTAACCAGTTTCCAGTTATAGATAAAACCTATAGGTTGCTATTTGTAAACTGTATTGGACAAACACGATCTGCGGAGTTATAATAAAACCATGATAAGAATTACTTACGACCTCACTATTGACAATTCATTTGCAATAGTGTATTATTAAAATATCAAGTCCTACTTATCCTGTAGGAAAACAAGGTTTAAATCAATAATCGCTTATCATTTTATAAGTAACAATTTATATTTTATATTTAACGGAGGGAATTATTATGGCAGACATCAAGCAGAGTTCACTCGAACTTATCGGAGGAACACCTATTCTCAAACTCAACAACTATACAAAGAAGGCTGGCATCAGCAACGCAACAATCCTTGCAAAGCTCGAATACCTCAATCCGGCTGGTTCAGTTAAGGACAGAATCGCACTCGCAATGATCGAAGATGCTGAAAAGAAGGGCATCCTCAAGCCAGGCGCAACAATTATCGAACCTACAAGCGGTAACACAGGTATCGGTCTTGCAGCAGTAGCAGCAGCCAAGGGTTACAAGGCAATCCTTACACTTCCTGATACAATGAGCGTTGAAAGAAGAACACTTCTTTCAGCATACGGCGCAGACCTCGTTCTTACAGAAGGTGCAAAGGGCATGAAGGGTGCCATTGCAAAGGCAAACGAACTCAACAAGGAAATCGAAGGTTCAGTTATCCTCGGTCAGTTCGTAAACCCTGCAAACGCTGAAGCTCACAGAAAGACAACAGGTCCTGAAATCTGGGATCAGACAGACGGAAAGGTTGACATCTTCGTAGCTGGTGTTGGTACAGGCGGTACACTTACAGGTGTAGGCGAATACCTCAAGTCAAAGAATCCAGACATCAAGATCGTAGCAGTTGAACCTGCATCAAGCCCGGTACTTTCAAAGGGCGAAGCTGGTCCTCACAAGATCCAGGGTATCGGTGCCGGATTTGTTCCTGAGGTACTCAACACAGACATCTATGACGAAGTTATCACAATCGAAAACGAAGACGCATTTGCTGAAGGCGCTGCATTCGGCGTAAGCGAAGGTATCCTCGTTGGTATTTCATCAGGTGCTGCTCTTAAGGCTGCATCAATCCTCGCTGAAAGACCAGAAAACAAGGGCAAGGTTATCGTTGCACTTCTTCCTGACTCAGGCGACAGATATCTTTCAACACCACTTTTCAGCAAGTAATAACTTCTGCGGAGACGCAGACCCTTTATTCATAGACATTTAAACTCTCTTTTAAAAAGGCGGCCATGCTTAGCGTAAACCAAGCATGGCCGTTTGTGATGTCTGAAAAAAGAAACCGGCTGAGAGCCGGTTTTCGTATATTTATTCAATTGTTTCTTCTGATTCTTCTTCGTCTGATTCAACATTGTCGCCGTTT
>JBGUVZ010000430.1:0-2506 GCA_045220685.1 Oscillospiraceae bacterium
AGGGAGCTTCACCGGTGATCATCATTTTAGGAAATATATTTGTAATAGGCATGGAAGGCATGCTTTCAGGAATACAGGTACTCAGACTTGAGTTCTACGAGATCTTCTCTCGCTGCTACGACGGCGACGGAAAGGCTTTCGAACCTGTATCAGTAAACTACAGCCCTGAACTGGATTAATTAAAAGCTGAGAATAAATCAGCGTGGGGTAACGGGGCAAAGCCCCGCTGATCCCACCGCCGGTAATCAGGCAAAACCGGATTTCCGGCGAAAGAAAAACATTATTTTAATAGCAAACGCAGACGGATCTGCGTTTACAGTAAATTAAAGATTGGAGTAATTTTTATCATGAACATTTTAGAACTTGCATTAATGCCACTTTTAATTCTTTGGATTATCTCATTACCGTTTATAGCTGTTTTCAAAAGAAAAAGCTCACCTAAGAAGGCTAAGAACGCGATAATCGTTAATCTTTGTTCATTCTTTGCGGTAATGGCTCTTGCAGTTATTTTCCCGATAGGCGGATTTATCAGTGCTGAAACAGCTGAAGCTGCTGCAGAAGCTGTAAACAATAATGCAGGTCTTGCTTATATCGCAGCTGCTCTTGCAGTTGGTCTTGGCTCTATCGGATGCGGTATCGCAGTTGCTTCCGGTGCTCCGGCTGCTATCGGTGCTGTTGCAGAAGAACCAAAGTCATTTGCTAAGTCACTGATCTTCGTTGCTCTCGGCGAAGGTGTTGCGCTTTACGGATTCATTATCGCATTCATGATTATCGGTAAGGTTTGATCTTTTATGAAATTCTTTCTTATCAGTGATAATATTGATACTCTTATGGGTATGAGACTCAGCGGTATCGAGGGTGTAGTCGTACACGAAAAGCATGAGGTAAAGGAAGCTCTGAACAATGCACTTAAAGACAGTGAGATTGCTGTAATCCTTATAACACAGAAGCTTATTACTGAATCCTCAGAGCTTGTTTACGACCTTAAGCTTAACAGAAAATATCCTCTTATCGTCGAGATCCCGGACAGACATGGCTCATCTCATATTTCGACATCCATCTCGCAATATGTTCGTGAAGCAATAGGCATCAGAATATAGCAGATGGATGTCTGCTTTTTGTACTTGAATCTGACCGTATCCTGATCAGACGACAGTAATCAGTACAGATAAAAGGGGTAACAGAAAATGAATGATAATAATCTCAGACAGTTTATAGATGCAGTGAATTCAGAAGTTGACAGCAAAATAGAGCTTATCGAGAAAGAAGCAGAGGAAAAATGTACTGAACTTCTCGAAACTGCTGAAAATGAAGCACTTAATGAAGCATACAGGAAGATCAGATCCTGTGTTACAGAGGAAAAACAGTTAAACAAGATGACTGTTTCAAAGGCGGAACAGGAAGCCCGTATAAAGGTCCTCACATACAGGGAAGGACTTGTAGGTAAAATATTCGATTCAGTTGATGACAAGCTAACTGACTTTACACATTCTGAATCTTATGTTTCCTTTCTTGAAGGACTTCTTGAAGGAGAAAAGATCGACAGTGATACTGTGATCTATCTCAGGGAAGAAGACATGAAGTACGAATCAGTCCTTCGAAGAAAAGCGGGAAATGAATGTTCCTTTGAAGCAGATCCGGAAATCATATACGGCGGACTTTCCGTTTACGACAAAAATTCATCAGTCCTCATAAACAAGACTCTGGACAACATGCTTGATGAACAGAAGAAGGATTTCGGTTCCAACTACAGACTTGCATGAAAAACACTATAAAATTGCTATCGGGGGTGCATTATGCAGAACGTTGTTTATTCAATCAACGGACCGGTTGTTAAAGTAAAAGATACAAAAGACTTTTCAATGCTCGAAATGGTGTACGTGGGTAACAAGCGTCTTATCGGCGAAGTTATCGGTATAACAAACGAGTTTACTACAATACAGGTATACGAAACAACAACAGGACTTAAGGTCGGGGAACCTGTTTACCAGACAGGCGCACCAATGTGTGCAACACTCGGACCTGGTATTATTTCAAATATTTTTGACGGTATTGAAAGACCGCTCAAAAGAATAGAGGAAGTTTCAGGCGGCGCATTTATTTCAGAAGGCGCTAACGTAGATTCACTTGATACAGAGAAGAAATACGATACTGAGATTAAGGTCTCGGTAGGTGACCATCTTACAGGCGGTCAGGTATATGCTGAGTGTCAGGAAACTGCAGTTATCAGACATTACTGTATGCTTTCACCGCTTCTTGAAGGTGACGTTATTTCCGTAAATGAAAACGGTGAATACAGGATCAACGACACAGTTTGTGTTATTAAGGACAAGAAGGGAAATGAGATCCCGCTTACACTCTGCCAGAAGTGGCCGATAAGACAGCCTCGTCCGGTAAAGGAAAGAAAACTTATCTCAAGACCTCTTATCACAGGTCAGAGAATTATTGATACTATTCTTCCGATAGCCAAGGGCGGTACTGCTGCAATTCCTGGCGGTTTTGGAAC
>JBGUVZ010000431.1:0-2684 GCA_045220685.1 Oscillospiraceae bacterium
AATTGACTGGTATATGGCTGAACAGGCATGCAAAACGCTTTATAAGCAGAATATGATGCCGCAGTTTCCGATTTCCGTAAACTTTTCACGCCGTCATATAAGCGAGGAGAATTTTGCGAAAAAGCTTTCGGAACTGGTAGACCAGTACGACCTTCCGCATCCGCTTTTTGAAGTGGAAATAACCGAATCTGCGATGGTGGGAGAGGAAGACAAACTTCTTGACTGGATAGTTTCCATAAGAAATGCAGGATTTTCAGTTGCCATAGACGACTTCGGAAGCGGTCTTTCTTCACTGCAGTTTGTCAAGGACGTTCCGGCAGATGTACTTAAGATAGACAAGTCACTTCTCAGTCACAACTGTGAGAACGAGAAGGAGCGAATAGTTTTAGAGAGCATTTTCACCTTTGCTCACAGACTTCACATGAAAACAGTTGCCGAAGGCGTTGAAACCAAGGAACAGCTTGCTTTTCTGCGTTCATGTGACTGCAACAGAATACAGGGATATATCTTTGCACGTCCTATGCCGGAGGAGGAATACCTTTCCCTCTGCCAGTTGCATCAGTCAGTCGAGGAGCCGACTGATATTCTTAAACTCCAGAGTCCGGCGAGTGCAATAAATCTCCTTATGGAAGTTATTTTCCGGCGTTATCCGCTTGTAATATTCACAAACCTTACAAGAAATACGTTCTACATGATGGCGTACCAGAACTTCAGCAGAACATCCTGTCCGTCTACCGGCGTTTTCGATGATCTGATAGTCCACGGAACATCAACAATGCATCCTGATGACCAGGAGATATTTGCATCGACATTTGACCGGAAGAAGCTTATAAACGACTATAACAACGGCGTAAAGGAAGTAAGACTTGTCACCCGTCAGATGGGCGACGACGGAGTATACCGCCGCGTTGAGACAACAGATTATTTTGTAAAGAGCAATTATTCGAACGACATTATTGTAATAACTCTCTGCGATAATCTGCCGGAATAAAGTACATTTACTGATGTATAAAAGCTAATATAGCAGACTGTCTGAACGTAAAAATTCAGACGGTCTGTTTTTATAATTATATGCCGAAGAAACATTCAATTTAGCGGGCTGTAATTGTGATTTTTAACAAATATACTTGAAAATTTGCACCGATTGTGGTAATATATAAGTGTATTCAGAATATAGTAAATGAATAATTTGGTTTTTGTTTACTATCAGCTGATACACAGTAAGCAGACGCAGTTTGCAGATCTGCAGGGCAGTTTAAATGTCTGAAACAGAAAGGAGAGAGAAACATGGATAGTCAGATGATTCTATGGGCAGTGGTCTTTGCAGTCGCGGTCGTTTTCGAACTTGTGTCGATGCAGCTTGTGTCGATTTGGTTTGCCGTCGGTGCGCTGGCAGCCTTTATCGCATCTTTTTATCTGCCGTTTACCGGTCAGCTTGCGGTTTTCATTGGCGTAACAGCACTGATGCTGATCGTTACACGTCCGCTGATAAAAAAGTTAAAGCGGCCTGCTGTCCCGACAAACCATGAACTTGATCTTGGAAAACAGGCAATTGTAATTGAGGACATCGACGCTTCGGCAGGCACTGGAAGAGTAAGAGTCCAGGGCGTTGACTGGAGTGCTTCGGCAAAGGACGGAAACCCGATAAAATCAGGTGAGACCGTTACCATTGTTGAGATGAGCGGTGCCAGAGTTACAGTTGAGAAAAACTGATTTTCCGTAAAGATCAAAAAGAAAAAAAGAGAAAAAACAAAACGAAACGAAAAACACGAAAAGGAAAAGGTGAACACTATGGGAGTTTATGTAATCACAGGTATTTGTATTTTATTATTCTTTGTAATTATTTCATGCATTAAAATAGTTCCTCAGGCTCAGGAATTCGTAATTGAAAGACTCGGTTCCTACTACGAGTCATGGACCACAGGAATTCATTTCCTGGTACCGTTCATCGACAGAGTAGCCAAGAAAATCTCAATCAAGGAACAGGTAGTTGACTTCAAGCCGCAGCCGGTTATCACAAAAGATAACGTTACCATGCAGATCGATACAGTTGTATTCTTTCAGGTAACAGATGCAAAGCAGTTTGCATACGGCGTGGAAAAGCCTATGGCAGCTATTGAAAATCTTACAGCTACAACACTTCGTAACATCATCGGTGAACTCGAACTCGATGCTACACTTACATCAAGAGACTTCATCAACACAAAGATCACAGCAAAGCTTGACGAAGCTACAGACAGATGGGGCATCAAGGTAAACCGTGTTGAACTCAAGAACATCCTTCCGCCTCGTGAGATTCAGGATGCGATGGAAAAGCAGATGAAGGCTGAACGTGAAAGACGTGAAAAGATCCTTCAGGCTGAAGGTGAAAAGAAGTCAGCAGTCCTCGTTGCAGAAGGTGAAAAGGATTCACAGATCCTTCGTGCAGAAGCTGAAAAGCAGGCTCAGATCCTTAAGGCTCAGGCTGAAAAGGAAGCAATGATCCTCCGTGCTGATGCCGCAAGGGAACAGAAGATCCTTGAAGCTACCGGTGAAGCAAAGGCTATCGAACTTGTACAGCAGGCACTTGCTGACAGTATCGTAAAGCTCAACGATGCATCACCAAGCGAAAGAGTTATCACACTCAAGTCACTTGAAGCTTTTGCAAAGGCAGCAGACGGCAGAGCTACAAAGATCATTATCCC
>JBGUVZ010000432.1:0-3147 GCA_045220685.1 Oscillospiraceae bacterium
GAATACGGGACGTTCACGAACGGAAGAGTCCTTTATTATGATGAGAATTCATCAGAAGAAACAGCTGAAAAATTTAAGCAGATATCAGATAAGATATCTGCAGCAACAGGCGTGAAATTCGAAAAAGCCGAAGATATACAGACTGCAAAGGAACTGGTTGAATCCAGTGAAGCCTTCGGTCTGATAACTCTGACTGAAAGTGGATTTGATTACTTCCGTTCTGAATTCAATGAATCCGAGGGAGGAAGAACTGTCAGAAGTCTGTTTACACAAATGACCGATGGCTATATAGCCGCTTCCGAAAACGACAAAATACAGCATATCACCATCAAAGCTGAAAAACCTGATGCAAAGAAATACTATACGTTTTCCGGACTTGCATTCTCGATACTTTTCACAGGACTTCTTGTCGGATATTCTGTTTTTGATGAAAAAGCATACGGTACGATCACTAGAATAAAGCTGTCACGCGCCGGTACAGGAGTTATGATGTTCAGTAAAATACTTACCGGTATCATATGCGGCAGCGTACAGATATTATCGGCGTTTTTATTCTCATCACTGGTACTCAGAGTAAAATGGGGCGGAAAAACGATATGGATATTCCTTCTTCTTCTCATGCTTGTGATGTACAGTACAGTATTCGGTGCAGTCATCGGAAAAATCTCAAAAAACAAATCCATGTGCCAGAGCACAGTGCTTATGATCTCTATGCTGTGCGGATATCTCGGCGGTTCTGTTACACCGCTGTATCTGCTTGAAAACATGCCGGTTCTGAATCTTATTATAAAGATAAGTCCGCTGTATCATCTGAACCGTGCAGTCACTTCACTGTCAAACGGTATACTTGACAAAAACACGCTGTATACCGTACTTGTACTGACAGGACTTTCTGCGATCATGCTCATTCTGTCTGCAGTCAGCGGAAACAGAAGCTCAGCCGGAAAGGAGGCATCCGTATGATCAATGTGATAAGAAACACATTCTGTATTTTTAAGAGAAACAAGGAGTTTATTTATCTGATAACAATTCAGCCGGTACTTATCTTTCTGCTGATGTCGTTCCTTCTTCCCTATTCCAAAACTCACAACATTGCAGTGTGCGATAAAACTGAAAGTACAGCTGTCCTTCAGGCACTTGAAAGTATGGAAGGAATTAAAACTTATTCAGTCAGTGAAGATGAGATAACTGGAAAACTCATCAGCGGAAGTGCTGAAATTGCGGTCATTGTAAATTCGGACGGTACCGCTCAGATTACTGACTTCGGCAGTTCTGAAGCAGCCGGAGCTGTCATGCTGTGCGTGGAGAATGCATTATCAGAAAAAGTGAAACCAACAGAAACGATTATAAACGCTGCTCCGAAACGAGGTATGCCGATCGGTAACTCACTCGGATTTATGATCTTCAAAACACTGACTGCGAGCAATCTCCTCGGTGCTCTGATCATACAGGAAAGAAACAACAAAATGAAAGACCGTATCATGCTTTCCGGTTTAAAAACCGGTTCATATATAGGCGGTATGGCATTTGTCTATCTCGTATTTATGATGGCCGGCTCGGTAGTTTATTATCTCGCTGCAAGAATTATGCGTTTCGACCTTGGAATGAAAAATCCGTTCGGTTTTCTGCTGATGATGTTTACGGCAAATATACTTTCAGTAACCATCTATCTGTTTGCTTCTACTCTTGTTAAGAAAGAAGATAACCTGTGGTTCATGGCATCATTCGTGCTGCTCCCGATGGCACTCTTTTCAGGTGTTCTTTTCCCGTACGAATTCATGCCTGATATAATGAAAAAGATAGGTTCACTGTTCCCGCAGCGCTGGATCAGTCTCGGTATTGAAAATATGCAGAAATCGGGAACTATTACGGCTGCTGTGCCGCAGATAGGAATGATACTCGGATTATCTGCTGTGCTTTTCATGATCGCAGTTATAAGAAGCAGATCCAGAAAAACACAGATATGATCTAAACACAGTTTTGGCTCCGGAGCGTAGCCCCGCATTCCCGCAGATCCGTTTTAACCGGATCTTCAAATAAAATGATTTACAATGGAGGATATTCAAATGAAAAAGAACGAAAGTAAATTTATCGGCATAAAGGAAATAGTAATTGTAACACTTTTTTCCGTACTGACATTCGTAGTAAGTATGCTGACAGCTTTGCCGTTTGCTGCATCAGTACATCTTCAGCTTTATGTAGGCTATGCTCTTATGGCGATTATCAGCGGACCTATCTATGTCCTTATGATCAGCAAAGCTCCTAAAATCGGAACTCAGGTACTTTTCTTCGGTATAAAAGGTCTGTATATGCTTCTCATGGGACAGGTACTTACAGGTGTGATCTTTATAGTTGGCGGTATTATCTGTGAGCTTATTGTTACCGGCGACGGATACCACAACGTTATCAAATCAGGTGCTGCCTATGCACTTCACATGACACTTTACGGTCTCGGTTCATTCTTCCCTGTTCTCTTCTTTGCTGATAACTACGCAAAACAGCTCATTGACAAGGGATACAAACAGGAACTTGTTGATACGATGCTCTCACTTTACAGATCACCTGTTATCGTAATCACAGTTGCGCTTGTTCTTATCGTTTCATCAGTAATCGGAATGTTCATCGGAAGCCGCATGATGAAAAAGCACTTCCAGCCTGCCGGAATAGCTTAAAATGTCAAAGCAAAAATATATTTTTGATGAAGTTGATGTGCGGGTAAGGATACTTGTTATGATTCTGGTATCCCTGTCCGCACTGATGCTTAAAACAGAGACGGCATTGCTTCTGTGCCTTGTATTCATGTGGATATGGCTCATTCCCTTCGGCTGTTTCGCTAAAGCACTGCGATGTTCTATAGCATACGCAGTGTTATACGTTCTTCTATTTCTGATGAAAAACACCGATATGTTCGGAAATCTGCCGCTTCTTACAGTGTATATACGCAGACTGATGCTGCCGGTAATGGCTGCTGCACCTATCATAAAAGCACCAACCGGAACGCTGATCGCTGCACTTAACAAAATGAAGATACCGAGAGCCGCCACATTGTCATTAACAGTACTGTTCCGGTTCATGCCTTCGCTTTCAGAGGAATACCGCCACATACGTGAATCTCAGAAGATCCGTGGTATCGGCGGTACCATGGCA
>JBGUVZ010000433.1:0-4650 GCA_045220685.1 Oscillospiraceae bacterium
AGCGCTTCCTCTTTCGTTTTCAACACCGCCGCCTGCTGCAAGTCTGCCTTCGATATCGGCCGCCTGCTGCGGTATCGTGAACTTTTCCTTTACGAAGATCGTAAAGTCGCCGGTCATTCCAAGAAACTTGTCCTCGGCGTCCGGCACATCAAGAAGTTCGGCTTTTTTCTGTGCATTTCCGGTCACATTCTCGATCTCACTGATTGAGTCAGCTCTGTCAGCAGATACGCTGATCGAACTGCCAAGTGTAGTGAAAGTCATGAATGCAGCTGTAAGTGCGCTGAGAAAACGCTTTTTCTTCTTGTCCGCGTTTCTGATCTCTTCAATCACTTTAAACACAATCTTCTCCTCCGTTAATTTATTTATAATAGTGAACAAAAACAAATTTAAGGTCACTATAATAGTCTTAGATGTATTTGTCTGCTATATCGCGTTTTTTCATACTGTAAAGTTTAAAAGGTTAACAGCAAACGTGTATAGAATGTTAACATATATCATATCATAATATGAAATGCATTTCAATTAAAAATTGTACCGTTTAAGTTTTTTTTCAAATTCTTGTTACATATAAACAAACTGACCACCCGTTCATTTATCTTTTTAATAACTATTATAAACAGTCGTTTTTTTGTCTGTCGAAGTACGGACAAAACGGCATGAAAAAGCCGGACAGATCTGAACCTGTCCGGCTTTTTTAGAATACATATTCTGTACTTATTTATTGTTGTTATTATCACTGTTGAAAGTGTTCTTCAGCTCGTTTACTATCTCGTCCTTCATGGACTTGATGTCATTATATATATCTTTTCTTACGCTTTTGTTAACTTCACGCTGAACATCACGCTTTACCTGTCTTGCAAAATCATTGAAAGCAGCAAACGGATCGGCCGGCTTGTCGCTGTTTGTCTTCGCACTGCCGCTGTTCTCGGTTTTCTGTGTATCGAACTGATTGAAGAATTCCTTGAAACCGTCTGAAATGTTCTTGAATGGATTCTGTTCATCAGTTTCCTGTGCATCTTCTTCCTGTCCGTTATATGCTGTTCCGGAAGTGCAGCCCGGCTTGTCATCCTTTATGCCGGCATAGTTTACAGCCTCTCGGCCCGGAATGATACTGCACTGAGCGTTCTTTGCAAGGAATCTGAGCTGAGTGTATTCATTTTCCTCGGTCACGAACGGGATCTCGTAAAGCTGCCATCCGTCAACGATTTTGGAAGGTCTGATGTTTGCGTTGCTGAGAACGTAAACTCTCTTGTTTTCGAAGTCGCCGTTGTACACGATCTGGAGCTGGCATACTGCCTCGGCACGCTGGCTGCGGTCGATCTTTACCCAGAAGTAGAATGTGTACTTTGTATTCTTGTCGAGAATGAGCTGCTTTGTGCCTATTTCAGTCACGTTCTGTGTCTTGTCACCGATGCAGTAGGCCTCGGAAAGTCCGCCTTCAAAGTCAGTGACGAAAGTTCTTTCGCCCTTTGAGGATGACGAATCAGAGCAGATGCTCCATTCTCTTGCATTAAAAAAGATCTTGTTTTCTTCCATTTTGATTTCTCCTTTTTTGTTCATTGATCTGAACGCTTGAATGCGTTCGCTATATTTATCCACCGCTCCCGTTTGAAATGCGAAAGCGGCGGTTTTTCAGCATATCACTGTATTTTTAAATGTTATCACTTCTGGTTATTATCTTTCTTTGAAAGCTTCTGCTTCATTGTGGCAAGATCGGCAAGTGTAAGTTCACCGTCTCCGTCCATATCGGCATTCAGTTCTCCGGAATAAGACATTTTGGTATCACCGAGCAGATACAGTGAAAACTGGGTAAGGTCTGTTACGTCGAATATACCGTCCTCATTGGTATCACCAGGATTGATTGCAGGCATTATACCCGCTGTTGGCATCATGTCATCTTCCGGTTCTGTATAGTCCGGAAGCGTTGCCACACCGTCTTCAGGAGGAAGCGTTACTTCCTGTTTAGTGTAGTCCGGTGTCGGGAATCCGCCCATTACTGGTTCTGGTTCCTTTTCCGGTTCTGTATAATCCGGCGGTGCAACATCACCCATCATCGATTCCCATTCCTGTTCAGGTTCCGTATAATCAGGAACTGTAGCCTGACCCTGCATCTGCATCACATTTTCTTCCGGCTCTGTATAGTCAGGAACTGTAGCCTCACCTGCAAGTTTTATCGGAGTTCCTTCCGGTTCTGTATAATCCGGCGGAGCTTCTTCGCCTACAGTCGGCAGAAGATCTTCGCAGTCATCACAGTTATCAAGGTTTTCATCCGGAATAGTCATTCCAGGTGCTGCTGCCATTTTGTATTCCGGTTCGAGAGCTTCGGCAGCATCTGCTTCTGTTACCGCATTTACTGTGGCACCTGACATACTTCCTGCTGTAACAGCAGCTATAAGCATTGATATCTCTTTTGTAAACTTTCTCATTTTAATACCCCTTTCGTTTTATTGTTTTCCCAGTGGCTGTTTGCAGCCTTTTTCCTTCGCTATCTGCGAAGAACGTATCTGTTCAAGGGCCGTTAGTATCTGCACCTGTTCCTCGATGCACGCAGCTTCGGAGATATCCGTAAGTGTGCCGGATGTGGCCATCTTGCGGCAGGCGCATGAATTGCGGCAGTATTCAGCTATCTCGCAGCCTTCGCATCTGAATGACCTCACTGAATAATCAGGATGTTCCTTCTCGGCACGGGCGGTATCCACACCTGTGAATATGTCGCCGCACCTGAATTCACTGCGGTTCTGGAACTGCACGCACGGATAAATGTTTCCGTCCCAGTTTATGTAGAGTTTCTTTTTGCATATTTCACATTTTGCCTTTATGTTTTCCTTGATGTACTTGCGCTTTGCAGTCAGCTCATACATGGAAACGTCATAAAGATGTGCAAGCTTATCCCACTGCTCTCGCATAAGATCAGCAAAGCTTTCCGGATCTGCCGGAGCCGTAAAGGCATCCAGCGCAGCTGATACGTTTTTAACGCCAAGGCTGCGAAGATGACTAACATTGTCATACAGTTCCGGAAGAGTCTTTTCCGTGTAGACGAGCTGCACAAGAGTATCCGGTCTGTGAGCAAGCAGAAGCTTAAGTTTACCATCGAGCAGACTGCAGTCCACTCCGCGCCCCTCGCAGTTTTTACCGTCGTGAGACATGTTGATAACAATGTTCTTTCCGCACTCATCGCACCAGGTAATGAACTCTTCATCGAGCAGAGTGCCGTTTGTCGTGATGACAAACTCCTTTGCTTCAATTTCGGTACAGAAACGTTTTATAAGGTCCTTGTAAAGAAGCGGTTCACCCCCGAAAAGATATACGCGTCCGGCGTCATTCCTGTCGGTTATGAACTTGATTATCCTGTCTGCCCTTTCGTCATCTATGTGTCCGTACTCGGTATTAAGATGGCGTTCGTAGCAGTAGGCGCAGTGCAGATTGCATTTATTTGTTATACTGATAGTGTATTCCAAACTTCCCTCACCCCCTTCCTGAGTATACGCTGATTTATTCATAAATCAGCGCGGGGAACGGGGCGAAGCCCCGTAATCTCTCCCCTCACAGATCCGGCTTCGCCGGATCTGTGCTTAATTTCCTAACTATACTATAACATAATCAAAACAGGATTTCAACGATATTAACCTTAAATTTATATTAAAATCCGCTTAGAAAAGTCATGGCATTCCGCACTTTATTGCTGCTTCCCGTCATTTGTGAACGTATTGTTGCGTTCACTATATATACACACCGGAACTCGATTTATCTCCGCAGTTTTCTGAAAAAATTTAAGTTTGTGAAAATTCAACAACTTTATCCTTCAGATTTTGTAAGGTAACAAACCGTCACATAAATCCCTTTAACACATGCTTTTAGACACATTATACTATAATCAGGATCGAAAATCTACTTGTAAAACTCTGACTTTTGTGTTATCATTAATAAGAATGGTATGAGGACATATCAATGTCCTGTACACAGATGAAATATCATTTACTCGAAAGGATTTTGGCACAATATGAAATTAGGTATGGTTGGACTTCCTAACGTAGGAAAAAGTACACTGTTCAATGCCCTTACAAATGCAGGTGCGGAATCGGCTAACTACCCTTTCTGTACTATCGATAAAAACATTGGTATAGTTTCCGTTCCGGACGAAAGACTCGATGCTCTCGCAAAGATGTACAACCCGGACAAATTCACACCGGCTACCCTCGAATTCGTTGATATCGCCGGCCTTGTAAAAGGCGCTTCAAAGGGTGAAGGCCTCGGAAACAAGTTCCTCGCAGACATCCGTGAGGTAGACGCCATTGTTCACGTTGTAAGATGCTTTGAAAGCATGGACATTATCCACGTTGACGGCTCAATAGATCCAGCCCGTGATATAGAAACAATCAACCTTGAACTTATCTTCTCTGACGTCGAAATGGTAGACAGAAGAATCGACAAAGCAAAGAAGATGGTAAAGGCAGACAAGAAGTACCAGGCAGAAGTTGATTTCTTCGAAGGTCTCAAGAAGCATCTCGAAGACGGCAAGCCGGCACGTTCTTACGAAACAACTGAAGATGAAGAAGAAATGCTCAAAACATGTCCTCTTCTCTCACTCAAGCCTGTTATCTACGCAGCAAACTTAAGCGAAGATGACTTCAGAAACAACATCGACACAAA
>JBGUVZ010000434.1:0-7447 GCA_045220685.1 Oscillospiraceae bacterium
GTTAAGATCAAACTCCTCTTTTATAAGCGCTTGCATCGCCTGAGTGAAATGTGATTTTTCAAGCAGCTTCGCACCGCCATGCTTAAGATCTATTGTGATCGTATCTCCGTCCATGGAAACATCACAGTTGTCAAGAAATCCGTTTACTGCAGATATTTTTCTTTTGAGTTTCCATTTAAGTGTTTCAAAATATTCAAGGCTGAAAAGCTCCGAAGGATAACGGCATACAATACTTACGCTTTCCGCAGAAAGGCACTTTGCCATATTTCTCTCGAACTTCATTGTACTTTCGGCATCAATGAGTTCTTCAAATTTAAGATAAAAGCAGAATGTACGATAATCTGAGGTGTATGTGATCCTGAAAAGACTTCCCTTTGCAATGTTTTCAGGTATTTCAACATTAAAATCTTTCAGAAATTCAAGTACATTAAATTCGTTCATCCGGCTTCTCCGTTCTTAAAGTTTTTCAATTTCTTTCAATAATTCGCTTACAATCTGATCCTCCGGTATTTTTCTGAGGATCTCACCTTTTTTAAACATAACGGCACATCCGTCTCCGCCAGCTATTCCGATATCGGCTTCCTTGGCTTCACCCGGTCCGTTAACTACGCAGCCCATTACAGCTACCTTTATATTCTTCTTGATACCGGCAAGAGCTTCCTCAACTTCACCGGCAACCTTTATAAGATCGATCTTTGTTCTGCCGCAGGTAGGGCATGAAACAAACTCAACTCCGTCAGTAAGACCAAGTCCCTTAAGGATATCGCGGGCAGCGTAAACTTCCTTTACAGGATCACCTGTAAGGGATACTCTTATCGTTTCGCCTATTCCGTCGGCAAGAAGTGAACCGATTCCGATAGATGACTTGATTATACCCATACGCTCGGTACCGGCTTCTGTAACGCCTAAGTGAAGCGGATAATTCGCTGTTTCGCTCATCTTGCGGTACGCAGCGATCATGTTCTTAACGTTTGATGATTTGATCGAAATAACAATGTCATCAAAGTCATAGCGATTAAGGAGTTTTACGTGGTTCATCGCACTTTCAACAAGAGCTTCCGGTGTCGGTCCGCCGTATTTCGCAAGGACTTCCTTTTCAACTGATCCGGAATTTACACCAATTCTTATCGGTATTCCTCTGTTTGCACATGCATCAGCAACTGCCTTTACTCTGTCCATGTCACCGATGTTTCCCGGATTGATCCTTATCTTGTCTATGCCGGCATCAGCAGCCATAAGTGCAAGACGATAGTCAAAGTGAATATCTGCAACGAGCGGAACCTTTACTGCTTCCTTGATAGCCGGTATAAGAGCAACTGCATTTTTGTCCGGAATAGCAGCACGTATGATCTCACAGCCTGCCTTTTCAAGAGCGACAGCCTGTTTTACGCTTCCTTCTATATCGTCAGACCTTACGTTGAGCATTGACTGTATGTATATGTGACCACTTCCGAATGTAAGGTCACCAAGTTTTACCTGTTTAACGTTTCTCATTTATAATACCTCCGGAATGATCACTTTGAAAAGATCTTTGAGATGTCTCCCACTGTTATGATGACCATGAGCACCATTAAGCAGGCAATGCCTACAAAATGGACCATGCCTTCCTTTTCAGGCGGAACAGGTTTTCTTCTTATTCCTTCAATGATAAGGAATACCAGTCTGCCGCCGTCAAGTGCAGGAAGAGGCAGAAGATTGAATATGCCCAGGTTTACAGAAATCATCATAATAAGAGACATGAGACTGTCAAGTCCGTATGCTCTGACTGTTCCTATAGCTGAAACAATGCCAACAGGACCTGAAAGATCATTCAATCCGTACTGACCTCTTACAAGATCAATAAATGAGATCCAGATAAGTCTTGCAGTGCTGATAGTATCTCGGAATCCGAAACTCATAACATTGAAAAAGTTCTTGCTTTCAACTCTGCGAACCTTAAAATCAACGTTTGTTTCAGCTTCCTTCAGTTCCTCGTCACCGTCATACTCTTCCTTTGTATCAAAGGTTACATAGTGTTCGTATGGAATCTCATCGGTCGCAGCTTCAATATAGTAATAATATTTTCTATAGAATTTTACATTATCAAGAAATACTTTTTTACCGTCACGCTTTACAACAAGATCAAAAACTCCATCCTTGCTGTTTGCAAATTTGTAATTAATATCACTGGTAGTGAAAATATGCATGCCATCCATGCTGAGGATCTCGTCTCCGACCATAAGGCCTGTCTGAGAGCTTTCAGCACCCGGATAAAACTCACGTACAGTATTGGTTTTAATAACATCTGAAATGAAACCGGCAGTAAACACAGCAATAAGGAATCCAAGAATAAGATTCATTACAGGACCTGCAACAACAACAGCCATTCTGTGTCTGACAGGCTTTTTTCTGAACGCACGGGAGTCTTCACTTTCGTCGTCTTCGCCTTCCATCGCACAGAATCCTCCTACAGGAAACAGTCTGAGTGAGTATTCAGTTTCGCCTTTAACGAATTTGAAAATACTTGGTCCCATTCCGATTGCAAATTTATTAACCTTAATGCCGCACAGTTTGGCAACGGCGAAATGCCCGAATTCATGAAAAGCTACTAAGAAGCTGAACATGAGTAAGGCAATAAGTATGTTGATAATATTCATTTCTTTCCTCTTTTTTATTCCACAATATTTCTTACGTATTCTCTTGCTGCTGTATCAGCTGCAATTACGTCTTCATAATTATTTATTTCTTTAAATCTGAAATGCTCATAAGCACTTCTTACGAGTTCTCCTATCTGAAGGAAACGTATCTTTCCGTTAAGGAAAAGACTAACTGCAACTTCGTTTGCTGCATTTACTATACACGGATAAGCTCCTCCCTTTTTGATTGCCTCAATACAGAGTGCAAGGCAGTCAAATGTTTCAAGGTCAGGCTCTTCAAATGTAAGTGCAGCGTAATCAGTAAGTGAAAGCGGCTTTGTAGGGCATTCTTTTCTCTCAGGATAGAGAAGAGCATACTGTATCGGGATTCTCATATCCGGCACACCCATTTGTCCGATAACTGAAAAGTCCTCGAACTGTACAGCAGAATGAAGCACGCTCTGTCTGTGTACAACAACCTCAATCTGATCAGGTTCAAGGTTAAACAGCCACTTGGCTTCAATGAATTCAAAGCCCTTGTTCATAAGTGTACTTGAATCGATGGTAATTTTATTACCCATGCTCCAGTTAGGATGATTAAGTGCATCAGCTACAGTAACGTTTTCAAGATCTTCCTTTTTCTTTCCGAAGAAAGGTCCGCCTGAAGCCGTAAGTATAATCTTGCTTATACGGTTCATGCTGTTTCCCTGAAGGCACTGAAAAATAGCCGAATGTTCGGAATCGACCGGATAGATCTTTATTCCCTTTTCAGCAGCGGCATCCATAACGATCCTGCCGCCTGCCACAAGAGTCTCCTTGTTGGCAAGAGCAATATCCTTGCCGTTTTCAATAGCCGTAAGTGTCGGCAGAAGTCCAACCATTCCGACAACGGAATTGAGTAAAATATCGTTACCCTTGTCAGCAGCTATCTCACAGAGACCTTCCATGCCACAGAGAACCTTTACATTTGTATCAGCAAGTTCTGATTTAAGATCACTGTAGTATTTGTCATCGAAGATGCATACCATTTCAGGTGAAAATTCTCTTGCCTGTTCAGCGAGCTTTTTGTAATTACTGTTTGCAGCAAGAGCCTGAATATCAAGTCCGTGCTTACGGGCAACATCCATGGACTGAAGTCCGATAGATCCGGTAGAACCTAACACAGATACCCTTTTCATTATCATTTCCTCCAAAAATCTAATTAGAAAATTCAAAGGCTAACAATTTTTTGTTGTTAGCCCTCGTAATATGTCATATAATGCCTGTATGTCTGTACCACAGGTATCAGAAATACATTTCCATAACTGATAAATACGCATACATAAACGGAGCAACAAAGAGAACGCTGTCAAAACGGTCCATGAATCCGCCGTGTCCCGGCATGATCTTTCCGTAGTCCTTGATACCGCACTGGCGCTTGATGAGCGATGCAGTAAGATCTCCTAAAGTACCGAGCGCTGCACATATCATGCCAAGGAAAAATGATATAATATAGTTTACTCCGCATCCCTTTGCAAAAAAGGAAACGTATATTAAATTAAAAACTACAAAGAATAAACCGTCGAAAACAACACCACCGATAAATCCTTCTACAGTTTTCTTCGGACTTATCTCAGGACAAAGCTTATGCTTTCCGAGAAATGTCCCTGTAAAATAAGCAGCTGAATCAGCTATCCATGCTCCGCACAGAGTAAGAAGCAGAAGCACCTTACCGTGTTTTTCCGTCAGAACATTGAGTTTGCACAGACTTGCCATGGAAAGGCTCATAAGAACAGGCACCAGGACTGCAAATGAAAGCTTTTCGAAGCTCATCTTCTTGTAGTAAAGCATGTAGGATGCAAACAGCGCCATTATCACTGCAGTCGTAACAAGCAGTATTATACGCTCGCTTCCGTAGAGTACAAGAAAAGGATAAGCTCCTGAAAAAACAAGTGCAATAGCTGTCATAAACCTGTTTTCATGACAGCTGTCCGCCCTGTAAAGTTCAAAAACACCGAGCATTGAAAGAAGAGCAACAGCAGCTGGAAGCGCAGGTGTATCAGCAAATACTATGATCGTTATTCCGATGGCTGCAGCAACAACTGCAGAAATTATTCTTGTAAGCAATGATCAGACACCTCCGAAGCGTCTCTGCCTGCCAGCATAGGCCCATAAAGCTTTGTTCAGTTCCTCAGGCAGGAAATCCGGCCAGAGAACATCTGAAAAATAAAGCTCAGCGTAAGCACACTGCCAGATAAGGAAGTTGGATGTTCGTAATTCACCGCTTGGTCTGATCAGAAGATCAACGTCCGGAATACCCTTTGTATAGAGATTGTCAGCAACTGTCTGTTCAGTAATATCGTCAATACTGAGCTCGCCCTTCTGCACGCTGGCAGCGATCTTCTTTGCCGCATTTCTGATCTCATCACGTCCGCCGTAGTTCAGCGCAACGATCATTGTCATCTTGTCGTAGTCCCTGGTATCATTCTCGACCTTGTTCATAAGCTCGATCAGTTCCGGAGCGAATTTCGAACGGTCACCTATGAAGACCATACGTACTTCTTCTTTGTAATAGTTCTGTACCTTGGCAAGATACTGCTTGAAAAGCACCATAAGTGCTGATATCTCATCGCTTGATCTTTTCCAGTTTTCTGTCGAGAAAGCATAGAATGAAATATATTTTATACCGATATCACGACAGTAGCGAACTATCTTTTCAAAAGTCTTTCCGCCTTCTGCATGACCGAATGTACGTGGCATCATGCGCTTTTTAGCCCATCTGCCGTTACCGTCCATGATGAAACCTATATGTTCAGGAAGGATCTCCGGGAGATCCATTTTTTTGTTATCTTTTGTAGCCATATTTCTCCTGTCACTGATCAGATAGTTGTAACTTCCTTTTCCTTTTCTGCAACCAGATTATCGATCTCTGCACAGAACTTGTCAACGACCTTCTGAAGATCATTTTCGCACTGCTTGAGATCATCTTCAGTGATTTCTGAGTTCTTCTTCATTGTCTTGAATTTATCCATTGTGTCACGTCTTACTGAACGAACAGCTACCTTGGCTTCTTCGCCGTACTTCTTAACTGTCTTGCAGAGTTCCTTACGCTTTTCTTCAGTTGGCTGAGGAACTGTAAGACGGATAGCCTTACCGTCATTTATAGGTGTGATACCGATATCTGAAGCAAGGATAGCCTTTTCGATAGACTTGAATGCAGATGCATCGTATGGAGTTATAACGAGTGTACGTCCTTCTGAAACCTTGATCTGTGCAAGCTGGCTTACAGGAGTCATTGTTCCGTAGTATTCAGCCTGAACTCTGTTGAGAAGATCAGGGTTAGCACGTCCTGCTCTTATTGTTACATATTCTCTTGAAAGAGAATCGATAGTTTTCTGCATTTTTTCCTTAGCTGCATTTATTGTATCTTTCATATTTTTCTCCTCTTTTCTATTGATTTGAGTGTTTCATTAAGCTTCAACTACTGTTCCGACATTCTTTCCGAGAACGGCGTCAACGATGTTGTCCGGTCTGCCGAGATCGAATACAAGTACAGGCATCTTGTTGTCCCTGCACATTGAAGCTGCTGTTGAATCCATAACTGCAAGATTCTTTTCAAGTACTTCAGTAAATGAAAGCTTGTCATACTTGACAGCGTCATCATACTTGTGAGGATCCTTGTCATAAACACCGTCAACCATTGTTGCCTTGAAGACGATGTCACACTTTGTTTCCATTGCTCTGAGAACCGCAGCTGTATCAGTTGAGAAGAACGGATTGCCTGTTCCGCAGCCGAATATAACTACTTTTCCCTTTTCAAGATGTCTGATAGCCTTGTTTATGATAAGCGGTTCTGCAACTTCAGCCATATTGATAGCTGTCTGAACTCTGACATCAACGCCAAGACTTCTGAGTGTATCTCCTACTGTAAGTGCATTCATTGCTGTTGCGAGCATACCGATGTGATCGGCTGTCAGTCTGTCCATATCTCCGCATGAACGTCCTCTCCAGAAGTTACCGCCACCGACTACGATGCCGATCTGAGCTCCTGTATCAGCAGCTTTCTTGATGCTTCTGCAGATGTTAGCGATAACATCAAAATCAAGGCCTGTTGACTTGCTGCCTGCAAGTGCCTCGCCGCTGAGTTTTATAAGTATACGATCATATTTTCTCTCCATTATGAGCACCTCACCAAAATTTCATACTTTATTTATTGTACACTATTATTCTCAATATGTAAATAGTTAATAATAATTTTTTATTACGCTTTCTTGATTTTTCATCTTCTTTTCATTCATTTATCATTGACTTGTGATGTCATCTGAAGTATAATATAAATCGTGTGAAACATAGGGAAACAAAGTTTATTAAGGAGCAGATTATTAATGAATAAGAAAATTACAGCTTTTATAGCAGCCCTTGCTATGCTTTCAGCAGTAGTTACAGGATGCGGTCCTGCAGGAACAACAACTACATCAAACAACGATCCGGCTCAGACTGAAGCTGTCACAGAAGCTGAAGAAACAGAAGCAGCACCAGCTGAAGCAACAGAACCTGTAGTTACTGAAGCACTCGAACCTGTTGTTGCAGATGTTACAGACAGAAGAGACTTTGTTATTACTCTTTATCCTGAACATGCACCAATTACATGTGAAAACTTTGAAAAACTTGTAAACGACGGTTTCTACAACGGTCTTACTTTTCACAGAATAGTAGACGGTTTCATGGCTCAGGGCGGTGATCCTAACGGCAACGGAACAGGCGGCAGCAAGGACACTATCAAGGGCGAATTTACAAGCAATGGCGTTGACAACAAGCTTTCCCACACAAGAGGCGTTATTTCAATGGCAAGA
>JBGUVZ010000435.1:0-2122 GCA_045220685.1 Oscillospiraceae bacterium
TATGTATCAAGGAATCACCTTCTTTCTATTAGTAAAGTTCTATGCTTCCCATATAAATAATCCGACCGATCCGGCAAGCTGTCCGAGAATTTCGGTAAATTCCTCATCGGAACTATATGCCGTCATGTATGTATCACAACCATCAAGAGTGATAAGGCATTCCGGGGATTTTATCCCGATATATAATGACTCAGTTCCAACACAGTTCAGGATCTGTCGTTCTATAATATCGGGTACAGCCGCATCTGAAAAGTTCTCTCCATGATTGTCACTGAGCTGAATATAATAATAGCTGCTGAGTCTTACAAAAATGTCAGCCTGTTTCATTCGAATTTCCCTCAAACGCTGCTCAGACAAATAATACTGCTCAACCATTGAATAGCTGACACTTCTGTTATCAGGTACACGCTTAGGAAGAATATCAATTATCCGGCACGGTGATTGTATGATCTTCTCAATATTCATTTTGTTTATCCTTTTCTTCAATACTTATGTTATCCGATTATAATGCAAGCCTTTGAGCTAAGTTCCTATGATAAATCAGAATTCAGAGTAATACTGCCCAAGAACTCAATATGTATAATGTCACCTGAATTAAGCTCAATTATTATGATGGTCGCATCCTTTATTTGCCTAGAGTATTCTGCTGTTTGCTATCAATATGATTCAGCTTATTCTTCATGAACTCCGGAAACTCTTTCATAATGTTTATTTCAACCATGTTTGATATCTCCTCTCTGCCTTTAATCTGAATTCATCTATATTTTTCCAAGTGATATAACTGTTCATCATCAACTTCTGTAATTCCATTTTTAAAGTCATAACCCATTTTTCTATAAAAATTCACCGCCGTTTTTGAGGCAGGAATCTCAATTCTCTTTGCCCTTAAAAAATATTCATCTTGCTCCAAAGTTTCAAATATTTTTCGACCTATCCCATTCCCCTGGTATTCAGGAAGTACAAATACAGTAAAAACGCTGCTTTCATCTTCTTTTCCCCAATACGGTCCGATAGCTCCACAGCCAATGATTTTTTTATCATCACATACAACATAGATATTCATCCATTTTGAGCGTTCTATAAGATTTTCTGCCCTTAAAAAGCTAATGTCATTTTCAATGTATTCGGTTGAATAGTCTTTGATGTTTGTTGTCCTCAAAGTATAAGCTATTACGTCTGCAAGCTCATTTGCATCCTTGTTTTGAAACCTTCTGATATACATTTTATTATCTCCTGAATTCTTATTTATATTTGTGTGGTTACGGACATACATTCCGCTTTCGGAATATGTAATTTTCCAGTCCCAGACTGGAAAATTTCTATTTTATTTCCCGTAGGGAAATACTCATTTTTCATCGTGCTGGATTTCATCCAGTATTGCTTCGTATGATTCAGCTCTGATGACTTTGAAATTCTTTTCGATCTCAGCAGTCCACAGATCTATCTCACCCTCAATATCAGAGACTTCAGGCAGAATGAATCCCCATATCTTACAGCCGGTTTTCTTTAATTCCGGCAAAAAGTATGTAAAGCCCCATTCTACATCTTCTTTCACATCTTCAAATCCGTTCCGTGCATCGACAATGAAAACACTGTCTTTATGTTCTCTGAGAAGATTCAGCGATGCGGTTACAGGATCACGGTAATCATCATAGTGTGCTTCCTTTTTCCAGACATGAAATACTGCATTATCTTTTTCTATATATTCTATTTTTGCGTATTCACTTTCAAACATGTTCGTTATCTCCTATCTCATAACGCTGAATTTATAAATTATTCAAATCTATATCATTCCAGGGATTATTCATCAATATCTAACTCCATATCAATGCATTCCCATGTACCTATGGGCATTTCACATATTCTTCTGTTGTATTCTTTGAATCCGACACTTTTGTAACAATTCATTGCATTTGCATTGTTTGCGAATACGCCCAGATCGATTCGCTTTGCATTCAGGTTTTCTTTAACATATTTGATTCCGAGAAGAAGCATCTCTTTTCCATAGCCTTTTCCTCTTAATGACGAATCAATTATCCTGAGTTCCCGAGTTTTTCTTAGTCTACATCACAGAGTTGTAGTTACAAGTGCATGATAATTCACGCAGATACGTAATTTATTT
>JBGUVZ010000436.1:0-6503 GCA_045220685.1 Oscillospiraceae bacterium
AGCCATGAAGGAATGTCTTTCTGACAATGATATAAGATCGGAAGGTCTGATATCTTTCAGAAAATACGTTGACGACCTGTATAACGAAGCCTGCTTCGCCGAAATGAAAAAGGATATTACTGAACTGAAGAAAAAATCATCGGATATTCAGAGCGTGACTCTCGGTATAAATGTAAACGACCGTTTTGAAGCGGTCAGCATGGGGCTTGTTTCAGTAAACAGCAAGCCGTTCCGCAAGTCAAATATCGTAAGCAGCTTCGCAGATGCCATTGCTTCAAAGAACAAAATACACGAAGACTGCGAATGGAACGGTGACATGCACTATCATCAGATAGAAAAAGCCGGCAGCGGTTTCATCTCAAACATTCAGACCATGGGTGCGTTCACTGCTGTAACGAGCAGCGCTTTTGTTGACAGTGCGGTCCGTTCAACTGTTGTAAACAGCCCGGAAGGTGATAATACTACGAACTCGACCTGGTATCTTGACAACATAATGAACAAGATACTCGACTCGCTTGTAAAGAAACTGCGTGACGTGCTCACAAAATACTCGAATATCGCAGTAGTAAATATTTCAGGAATCATGCCGGAATTTGTGTACTACATCCGCTTTGCTGAATTTATCGAAAAAAAGATGAAATGCGGATTCCGGTTCTGTGAACCGAAGATATCTGCAAATGAAACGGTGTCAATGCAAGCGAAGGATCTTTATAATTTAAGGCTTGCGCTTACCATGGAAAAGCCGGATGACATTGTTTACAACGATCTGGACTTCGATAAAGAACACAGCATCTATATCCTCACCGGAGCAAACCGCGGCGGAAAGACTACGATCACGCAGGCGGTCGGTCTTATGTTCGTGCTTGCACAGGGCGGTATCTACGTTCCGGCATCTGAGTTCATGTTTAAACCGGCTGACTGTATCTACACCCATTTCCCGGCTGACGAGGACAAAACACTTGATCTCGGAAGACTCGGCGAGGAATGCGTACGCTTTAAGGATATTTATTCTGAATGTACGGAAAACAGCCTTGTTCTCCTAAACGAAACCTTCTCGACCACTTCATTCGAAGAAGGATACTACATCGCCCGCGATTCAGTACGCGCTCTTCTGAAAAAACAGGTACGTGCCATTTACAACACCCACATGCATAAGCTGGCTGAATCAGTTAATGAAATGAACGCCGGCAGCACCGGTGTAAAGGCATCTTCACTGATCATGAAAAATGAAAACGGAAAACGCTCATTCAAAGTAGAGATAGCAGCGCCGGAAGGTTCTTCCTATGCAAAGGATATCGCTGAAAAATACGGCGTTACATATGAGATGCTTACCGGGATGAATTAAGCTCAATTACAATTTTGTAATTACTGAACACTGAACCGATTTACGTGGTATAATCATAACATGTTAAGGATACAGTTATTAAATTGCCGATCCGGTTTCGCCGGATCGGCGAAAAAGAGAGTGCGGGCTTCGCCCCGCGCCCCACACTGATTTGATAAAATCAGCGTTCTGATCCTGATGATTATTATTAAAGGAGATCGGTATTATGAAAAAACTTATTTCAGTACTTGGAGCACTGGCAGTAATGACATCAGTATTATCGGCAGGTATCACTGATGTTCCGGAAAATGAAACATATGTAACTGTAAATGCAGCAGTTACTTCGGCGGAGGTCACAGATCCTGATCTTACTGCTGATGCTATTAAGAAAATGGATGATCTTCAGTGGATCTGCACCGTCCTTTCTGGATTTCTCAAGTTTGATGAAACAGATTCATTTACGGTCGGTATGGAAACATTCGCAAAGGTAAATGATCCGAGATTCACTTCACTTGAAGACTTTAATACACTTATAAAGAACACCTGTACAGGAGATGTGAGAGACTTCTTTCTTGAAAACACTTCACGCCACTTTAAGACTAAGGATGGTGTTCTGTACACAAGCACTGGAGCAAAAGGTGCTGAAATCTTTGACACGGATAAAGGCATTGTAATAACAATGACTTCTGATAAGTCATTTAATGCTGTCTCGAATTCATACAATCATATATGGGGCGGTTCAAGAGTAAAATTCATTCTGGAGGACGGGAAATGGCTGATCAATGGTTATGACTTCGATTATTACGGAAACATAACAGACAAGGAAGTACTTGGAGATGCTGCAGTTGCAGAAATGTGTGAGGTTCAGCGTTTAATGGCCCTTTTCGCTGGTAATGTTGAACGTGACGAAAATGATACTATAACCATAGACGGAGAAACTTACGAAAAAGTAACTAAAAATAATTCTTACAATTCCATACAGTATATAAAGGACAGGATTGATGAAGTAAGTACCGGAGAGCTTCATAAGTGGCTTATTGACAACTGTAATTATGAATTTGTCGAAAAAGACGGAGAACTCTATAAGAGATATGGTGCAAGAGGAAGCGTTATTTTCAATCTTGATGAACGTGTTACAGTAACAGATATCGTAAATGGTACATATACCGCAACTACAATTGGAAGCAACGAGCTTTTCGGATACGGCAGAATTACAATGAAACTTACTGATGATGACACCTGGCGTATATCAAGCTTTGAATACGGCGAATTTGACAATGAAGAGGAAAGCAAAGAACATCCTCCGGTTAGAATTCCTGCTGAGACAACAGTAACTACAGAAGCCACAACTGCAGCGATCACTTCTGAATCATCACAGACCGTAACGGAAGCATCACAGACAGTTTCGTCTGAACCAGCACGAACCGTTACAGACGCATCACAGACTGTAACAGAGACAGCTGCAGTATCAACAGAAGTTTCACAGACTGCAGCCGAAGTAACTGCAGAACCTGCAAAGACTGAAAACGCAGTTACAGAACAGAAGAAATACACAGCTGAACAGATCCGCGACATGGCGATCGTACACTATGAAAAGAAAACAGGAAAACATCCTGCATCTGCTTACGTAACAGAAAATGTTTACGGTGTTGTTACAGTCGCTCTTCAGGATGAAAACGGAGAAGTACTTGATGTTTACACAATAAATCCTGTAAACGGTATAGGCGAATGTGAAAACGGAAGATATATCGTTGACCTCCCTCTTACTGGAAACAACTCACCTAAGAAGCTTGGCGCAGCAGCCGCAGCTCTGGCACTTACAGCAGCAGGCGCATTCGCAGCATTCAAATCAGGTGTATTACGCAGAAAATAATTAATCAGCGTGGGATACCGGGGCGAAGCCCCGCTCTCTCCCACCCTGCATATCCGGCAAAGCCGGATATGCAGCTTAAACATTGAAATAAATTTTAAGGAGTAATGATTGATATGAAAAAGAGTATTTATATTTTTATGACAGCACTTCTGGCAGTATGCATGACATCCTGCGGACCTATCGAAAACACTCAGACAAACGAAACAGCAGTTACTGAAGTAACATATACTTCACCTGAAACAACTGCTAAAAGCGAGACAACTGAAGCGACAGTATCTGAAACAAAGACTGAGGAAACAAAGACAGCAGAAACTAAAGATGCTGAAAAGAAAGAAACAGCAAAAGAAACAAAATCTTCTGCAGAAAAAACTGACTCTGCAAAGAAAGCCGAAAGCAGTAACAAAACTGAAAGCAGTAAGAATACAGAAAATACTAAGAAAACCGACGACAACAAGAAAGCAGAAGAAACAAAAAAATCTGACGGAGCTAACAAATACGGCTACTATACAGTACCGGAACCGCTCCAGACAAGTATCTCAGTTAAATCACTTACCGGTGACTGGACAGACGGCGGATCAGCTCTTGAATTTGCTGACTGTGATCTTTTAAAGGGTAAATTCCATGCTTTCGGCGGTGACAAGAGCGTAAGCGGTACAGTTGTCCTTGAATACACTTTAAATCCGGACAATACAAAGGAATACTGGTATAACCTTTACGACGATGACGGAGAGTTCTACCTGGGATTCAGAGCTTCCGGTGAGATCCCGTTCAATGATCTTTACACAGGTCAGTCAGGCGAACAGCACTTCAGAAGATATACCGATGATCCGATGCCATTCGACTATCTCGGCTCATGGGAAAACGGAGGAGTAGAAGCTAATATAACTGAAGACGGTACAGGATCATATACCGTAATAGTAGACTGGCCGGAAGAAGAAGGAACTTTCACAAGATGGGAATACAAGTGTTATTTTGATGAAGATTCACACAAACTCGTATGCAACGGAAACGGAACATGCACTGATTCAAAACGTTCAGACGGCGGAACTTTTACAGACGAAGTAAAATACGAAAACGCTTATGCAGTATTCTCAATAGACAACGGCTGCCTCGTATGGCAGGACGACAATGATTCCAGAGACGACGGCTGGGCATTCTTAAGAAACTGATATGCAGAATGCGGGCTTCGCTTCCCCATTAAACTACAAAACAAAAAGAGTATCAGATTCCTGAATTAACAGGATTCTGATACTCTTTAGTTTTTACTTTAAAAAACAGCGATTACATCATGCTTTGAATAAGCAGCGGATGAAGTTGTACATAAGCGGTGTTACAGTCTTGTTGTCGTGACCGCCACCCGGAACTGAGATGAAGATGTTTTCTGTTCCGTGTTCGGTGAACAGGTCGCTGTACTGCTTCGGATAAGTACCTACCATACCGTCATTTGTACCGCCTGCTATCATGAGAACATATGGTTCATACGGAGCGTCGATACGCATGTCATCCTTGCTCATTACGCCCGGATGATCCATGAACTGATCCTTTGTCGGGAAAATACCAGGTGCAGGTGCTCCGGCGCCGATATATCCTACCTTGTCACAGCACTTCATTCCGATGTAGAGTGATTCTCTGCCACCCATTGAGAAGCCTGCTACTGCAGTGTTCTCACGTCCTGTGGCTACTGAGTAATGTGATTCTATATACGGCATAAGGCTGTCAGGAAAATCTTCAACGAATGCATCGTAATAAGGTACGTCAGCTGAGCCGTTTCCGCTTTCCTTATTGCTTGCAGGGTTTGTATACTGATGAGTAAACACGATGATCATCGGCTCTGCTTCGCCGCTCTTTATAAGGCTTGTGGCAATTTCCAGTATTCCCATACCGTTTACCATTGAAGATTCATCTCCGCCGTAGCCGTGGTTTACGTAGAATACAGGATATTTCTTGCTCTCGTCATATCCAGGCGGAAGCCATACATTTGCGTTCTTGTCGTGGTTAGCCTTTTTTGAGAAATATGATATATGTTCGAGTTTGCCTTCAGCCTTGCCCATTGCTGATGAAGGTACACTTGTTGTTATCTGGTCACGGATCTTTGACATATATGCTGTGTCATGAGTTACTGCTGTCGGTTCTGTTGTAGGAACGGTAGATGCCGAAGGATCGAGGATAGCAGACTTGAGAAGTGAAAGGTCCTTTATAGTGATCTTCTTGTCATCATCAAGATCGGCTGCGCGGGAATCATCGAGTGAATCTTCCTTGCCAAGCATGTAGTCAACGAGCATCTTAAGGTCAGTGCTGTTTACAGCCTTGTTTCCGTCAATGTCACCTTTGATAGTGCTGTCGTGCTGAGTTGGTGACGGTGAAGGAGAAGGTGATGGTGATGAAGCAGCCGCGTTACCCTTTGAGATAACGATATTATCTACATAGAAATCACATGTGTCGGTATCTGTTTCAATATAGAAAACAGGGTTTGATCCGCTCTTTACCGTGTAGTTTTCAGCAGAAAGTTCTGCCCATTCGCCTGAAGCTATATTGTCCTCAGCAAATGTATCGTATTCAGCATCGTTTCCTGAACCGTACTGAACTGAAAGCTTGAATTTTACCTTGTCACCTGAATTCTGCTTGATCCTTGCAGAAACATTTATCGTGCTTCCTGCCGGACAGAGATCGCTTATATCATAAGAAATACCATTCCATGCAGCTGTACGTCCGGAAACTGAAGCTGATCTTGCTCCCCTGTCGAATTCAGCCTTTGACGCTGATACGCTTGCACCGCCTCGTGCAGTCCAGCCTGAAAGTCCATTTTCAAATCCGCAGCGAAGAAGTTCGTTTTCACCAAGCGGTTCTTCCGGTTCTGCAGGTGTACTGGAAGCTCCGTCAAGATATTCAGAAATTACTTCTGACCAGAACTTACCCATTTTCTCATAACCGGCACCGCTCGGATGAAGGTTATCAGAAGACATGTCTGCCATTCCGTTCAGTGAACCGTGAACATCTGCAAACTGAACGTTGTCACCGTAGGATTCAGCAACCTTCTTTACAGTATTATTATAGTTCGCAACGCGCTGTGCATTGCCGCCGTAAGCAGTAAATTCCGGAATAGATCCCATGAAGATAACGCCGTCTTCAGACATATCGCCGAGAATATAGTCGATGAGTGAGTGAAGATCTTTTTCACAATCGCTTAAATTTCTGTTGGCAGTCATATCGTTGGTGCCTATGATAAGCAGAACGATGTCCGGATTTGCCTTCTTTACAGCATCCTTGCTCTGAAGTCTTTCAAGAAGACCGTTTTCGCCCCAGCTT
>JBGUVZ010000437.1:0-4448 GCA_045220685.1 Oscillospiraceae bacterium
TGGATTACATTGAACTTAAAATTTTTAAGTTTGCGATATTCAATTTCGCAGACATTTGCGTGACCGTAGGAGTGTTCCTGCTTATGGTCTATATTCTGTTCTTCTACAAAGGCAGAACAAACGAAACAAATGAAACATCAGTCAAAGCCGGGGAAGGAACACCGGATGAATGATGAGATGATAACAGAAACCGTTGATGCTTCCGAAGCTTCATCAAGAATAGACAAGTGGATATCGGAAAAATTTCCGGATATCACACGAAGCGCTGCTCAGAAGATGATAGCGGACGGAAACGTTACAGTAAACGGTAAGACAGTCTCCAAGAACTGCAAAGTGGCAGCAGGGGACGAGGTTAGTATGTATGTACCTGAGCCGGAGGAACTTTCGGCTGAACCGGAGGATATTCCGGTGGAAATCGTCTATGAGGACGATGATCTTCTTGTGGTGAACAAACCCAAGGGCATGGTTGTGCATCCGGCAGCAGGTCACTGCACCGGAACACTGGTAAATGCACTTATGTTCCATTGTCGTGGAAGACTTTCCTCGATAAACGGAGTTGTCCGTCCGGGGATAGTCCACCGTATCGACAAGAATACGAGCGGTCTTCTGATCGTTGCAAAGACGGATAAGGCTCATCAGGGTCTGGCAGAACAGATAAAGGAACACTCTTTCACAAGAGAGTACGAAGCTGTTGTCTGCGGAAAACTGAAGGAGACCGAAGGGACCATCAATGCACCGATAGGGCGCCACAAAACCGACAGGAAAAAGATGTGCGTCACACAGACAAACTCAAAACACGCAGTTACGCACTATACTGTACTGGAACAGTATAACAGGTATGCTTATGTAAAGTTAAGACTTGAAACGGGCAGAACTCACCAGATACGAGTTCACATGAAATACATTGGTCATCCGGTATACGGTGATGATGTTTACGGAACACCACAGAAGGGAATCGAAGGACAGTGTCTTCACGCCAGAAAGATCGGGTTTATACACCCATGCACAGGCGAGTACATGGAATTTGAAAGCCCGCTTCCGGAATATTTTACCGAGGTACTTGACAAGATAAAAAATAATTAAATCTACGGAGGAGATACTTTTATGGACTCTACAATCAAAAAGCAGCTTGAGATGACAGCCGTAAACGTAAGAATGGGCATTATCGAAGGTACATTCAATGCAAAGTCCGGACATCCGGGCGGATCACTTTCGATAGCTGATCTTCTTACTTATCTTTACAGCGTAAAGATGAATGTAAATCCTGCAGATCCTGACATGAAGGAAAGAGACAGACTCGTTCTTTCAAAGGGACACACAGCACCGGCACTTTATTCAGTTCTCGCTGAAAAAGGCTTCTTCCCTAAGGAGGAACTCAAGTCTTTAAGACACATCGGAGCACTTCTTCAGGGTCATCCATGTATCCACATTCCTGGCGTTGATATGAGCAGCGGCTCACTCGGACAGGGCATTTCAGTTGCATGCGGTATGGCTCTTGCAGGCAAGATCGACAATGCTGACTACAAGGTATACACAATCCTCGGCGACGGCGAATGCGAGGAAGGTCAGGTATGGGAAGCAGCTATGTTCGCTGCACACTACCAGCTCGACAATCTTGTTGCTATAGTTGACAACAACGGTCTCCAGATCGACGGTAAGATCACAGAAGTATGTTCTCCTGAACCAATCACAGATAAATTTGCAGCTTTCGGCTGGCACGTAATCACAATGGATGCTCACGATTTCGATTCAATCGAAAAGGCTTTTGACGAAGCTGAAAAGATCTCAGGCAAGCCTGTAGCTATCATTCAGAAGAGCGTTAAGGGCAAGGGCGTTTCATTCATGGAAGACAAGGTTTCATGGCACGGTACAGCACCTAACAAGGAACAGTACGATCAGGCAATGGCAGAACTTACTGCACGCCTCGAAGAACTTAAGAAATAAGAACAGGAGAGTTTTATTATGGCAGATGTAATAAAGATCGCTACACGTGAAAGCTACGGCGAAGCACTTAAGGAAATTGCAGCAGAATGCGACAAACTCGTAGTTCTTGATGCTGACCTTGCTGAAGCTACAAAGACAGTAAAGTTCAAGAAGGAATATCCTGAAAGATTTTTTGACTGCGGTATCGCAGAAGCAGATATGATGGGTGTTGCAGCAGGTCTTGCAGCATCAGGCAAGATCCCGTTCGCAAGCAGCTTTGCAATGTTTGCAGCAGGACGTGCTTTTGAAATAGTAAGAAACTCTATCGGCTATCCACACCTCAACGTTAAGATCGGTGCTACACACGCTGGTATCTCAGTAGGTGAAGACGGCGCTACTCACCAGTGCAACGAAGATATCGCACTTATGAGAACTATCCCTGGCATGGTTATCATCAACCCTGCTGACGGTGTTGAAGCAAAGGCTGCTGTTAAGGCTGCTGTAGAGTACGTTGGTCCTGTTTACCTCCGTTTCGGCAGACTCGCTACACCTATCTTCAACGATGAAGCTACTTATAAGTTCGAGATCGGCAAGGGCATCCAGTTAAAGGACGGCAAGGACGTAACAATCGTTGCTACAGGTCTTATGGTAAATGAAGCTGTTGAAGCTGCCAAGCTCCTCGAAGCAGACGGCATCAGCGCAAGAGTTATCAACATCCACACAATCAAGCCTATCGACAAGGATATCATCCTCAAGGCTGCAAAGGAAACAGGTCTCATCATCACAGCTGAAGAACACAGCATAATCGGCGGCCTCGGTTCAGCAGTTGCTGAAACAGTAGCTGAAGAGTGTCCTGTACCAGTAGTAAGAATCGGCGTAAACGACGAATTCGGCCACAGCGGCCCTGCAGCAGACCTCCTCAAGGAATTCGGCCTCTGCAAGGAAAACATCGTTGCAAAGACAAAGGAAGCTGTAAAGAAGTTTAAATAATCGCTTCTGATATTGCTGATTAATAAACCACTAAGTTTAATTGTGACCCCGTCTGTCTCCTGATGCAGACGGGGTTTGTGTTTTATCAGAGCGCGAGATTTTAACAGATATCTGATTCCTGTTTTAAAAAGAGAGAAAAGTACAACTTGACAACACAGTGTAATTTTTGATATAATCCTAATCAAGGTTTGAAGTTATTAAAGGAGTTATAATGATTACAAGAAATAATACGTTGTCCTTTTTTATCGTACTGATGATGATTTTAACGATTACAGGTTGTTCGAAAGATCAGCATGAAGCAATTTCTAATTCTGAAGTAGCATCGTCAGTAGATACTGAAGTAAAAGATAATAAAAATCTTTCGAGTGAATTCAGCTTTATGAACGGTATGGTTAGTCTACCTTTCAAATTAAAAGATTTAAAAAACGTTACAATTGATGAAGAGATATGTTATGAAACAGATGAAGGATGCCTGTTCAGCCAGCTCTGGCACGGTGATAACAGGATAGGGACAGTGATGTTGGAAAACTGTTCTGTTGATGAAAAGCATAAAGAAGATAAAAATGTAGTTTATCTGAAAATCAGTCCGGATTCCATGTTTGATGATTTTGAATTTGAATATATGGGTTTAACGTTCAGTTCAACCAGAGAAGATATAATAAATGCACTTGGTGAATCCGATGAAGAGAATCAGCTGACATATTTGATAGATGATAAAACGAAGATAAGTTTTAAATTATCAGATAATACTATTTACAGGGTGACAATATCGAGTTATGATTTTGATGATGAGTAAACCTGAATAAATTGCTGTAAATATAGATAGCACGCCGAAGGCGTACCTTTGAAATGGTGGTGCCTGCGGCACAATTGAAAACTCAGCAGCACTTGCGTGCGGCTGAGTTAAAAAATTAGAAATTGGATATAAGGAGAAATTTTTATGAGCATGAAAGAAGCATTTGATACGTTTTTCGAGGAAATGGATAGAAGTACAATTGAAGCGTTAGGGCATCGTCCATCGATTCCTTATCTTGAAGGATACGTATTAAAAGATTTAATATTGCTTGATACACTTGATAGTTACGGATATGCTGAATGGAGGCCTGAACTTCAGAAAGAAAGTGTTTCATTTGATCACGTTGAAGAAAAACTCGGTTTTTCTATTCATCCTCAAATAAAAGAGTTTTGCAGCACATATTGGTTTAGAAGTTTAGAAGGAGCTATAGAAACAACTGAAGGAAAGGTATATTTTCATTTGGATCAAATATTACCAAGTTTTGATTTGAAGGAAATCATGTTTGATGGTTTCAAACATTGCGGAGCACATTATCTTAAAGATCACAAATACTTTTTAATAGGTTCTTTCTGTAATGTTTGCGGAATAGACAGTTATTTAGTTTTTGTAAATAATGATACATGTGAAGTTACTGCTGTTCATGCAGGTGATAAGAAATCCATTAAATTAGCGGATTCTATTGAAGAACTTCTTTTTAATATGAAAGGAAAATGGAGAGATTAAAGAAGGGTTATTACGT
>JBGUVZ010000438.1:0-3072 GCA_045220685.1 Oscillospiraceae bacterium
AAAGCACCGGTGGTGACGGTATCAACAGCATAGGTCACCCCATTAAGTGTCACGGTATCGGGAACCTTGATGACCTTCTTTCCGGTCTCGACATACTCGAGTCTGACTGCTCCGTTTTTCTTTACGCTGTATACTTTTACGATTTGAGATTTATCAGCGCTCTTTACGGATGAAGAAAGTGATGTTTTACCCTTTGCATTGGTCTCGACACTCTCAACTGTCACTTTACCTGACTTCTTCTTTACTTCCTTGATGTATTTTACAGTCTTATTCGGAGTGATCTCGGTGGTCTCCTTTGAAACAGTACCTGAAGTATAAGTTTTCTCAACAGTTTTACTGCTATAACCGTTAGCCTTATTTACGGTAGTTACCACTGTTTTGGTATCATACTTATTGTACCTCACAGTCTCTTTCATAGTACTTACTACTTTACCGTCTTTATCCCTGATGACTTCTTCCGTATCACTGCCGCCGTCTTTTCGTTCAGTGACAGTTTTAAGAGTCACACTACCGTCTTTGTGGGTCGTCTTCGTAGTAGTTGTTACGGAACCGTCAGAATTTTTTACGGTCGTGGTCTCAACACCCGGAGTGATGGTGAGTTCTACAGGTTCAGGGGTATCGTCATCATAGCTGGGTATGACTATCGGTTGAGACTGAGGATCCGGAGTGGGTTCCGGTGCAGGTTCTTTCTCCCATGCAGCATACAGTGTGGTATCTTCTGTGATATTTGTTTCAAAATCGAAGGTGCTATCCTTCGTTTCATCGATTAACCAGCCGTTGAACTTGAATCCATCCCTAGTAGGAACATCAGGTACTTGAACCTTAGTTCCATAATCTACAGAGATGCTCTCATAGGTTTTACCTTCACTTACAAACGTGACTTCAAGCTTCCTCCCGGCTTTTATAGTTACAGCCTTCACATTAGATGCGTTGTGGTTAGCATCAGAGCTGTATCTTACATAATAAGTTCCGGGAGCATATCCTGTACCTGAAATGTCTTCAACTGTTTTAAACTCAGCAGAAGTCAGATCAGTTCTGATCTCCATCTTTGCACTTAATCCAGTGATCTGTCCGTCCTTTTTTCCTGAAACGGTCTCATCAACCGCACTTACATCAGGTATATCCTGTGAAGCTTTCTTTATATCAACATCTACCTTTACTACCGGTACATCATTATAGTTTGCATCGCCCGTTACTTTATAATATACAGTATATGTGCCTGCATCTGTAGCTGCCGGTATATCCGTACTGTACATGTTATCATCGGGTGCAACGGCACCTTTTTCTGTCAGGGCATAAACCAATGTCCCATTCTCGGTAGCACCCTCTGTTATAAGTTCCTGCTTATTTCCGGTATATACAAGTCCGGATTTAGCTAAAGGAATTTCATTTATCCTTGAATCGAGCTTAAAGATCTCGGCAGTTGCTTCAGTCTGGTTTCCGGTATCCGATAATATATAATTTACGACAGCTTCACCTGTAAATACAAGTTTAATGTCCGAGATAATTACCCTCTTATTCTTTCCGAAATTAGCATTTTCAAACTTTCCAATTGCTGAAACACTCACCTTATCCCTGTCTGTTTCAATCGCTCCTGTAAGAATTGCGTTACTGAAATCTAGTTCAGCCGTATTATTTCCATCATAGGCTTTGTCCTTTGCGGTTATCCCGGTCACTGTAACGGTAGCTTCTTTTATCGTAAATGTCTTTGCACCGGAAACGGAGTAATTTCCGTCCGCTACATCCAAAACTTCGACTGTAGCAGTTCCGGCGTTTACATTACCAGTAATATTTACAGAGTATTCTGAAGCAGGAACTACAGTTTCACCGTCATAAACAGTAACATTAGGAGTCCTTGCTGTTCCGTTATATTCAAACTCTTCAGCTGAAAGTCTTATCGCCTCACTTCCAAGAGCCTTTGGTGTTATAGTGAGTTTCCTCCCGGTGACAAATGTTATGCCATAATTAGGACTCGAAAGCGTTCCCTGTGTGATATCATACTCTGCTGCATCCTCTCCTGTAGTTCTAGAAAGACTGCCTGTAAGAGAATCTCCATTCAGCAAACCTTCAACGGTATATGTCAGTTCCGGATCAGAAGAACCAAATTCTTTTGAAACATTATCAGGAGTAACTGTAATCGGTCTTGTAGTTATTGTAAATTGTTTTTCAATAGGTGAATGCCCTGTGCCAAAACCTATTAACACTTTATAGGTTCCGACATTTATAATATCTGACGCATTTATGTCTCCCCAGACAGGATCTCCGTTCGTATCTGTTCCTGTCATATATTTGTATGATACTGTGTAATTTTTATTTTCCCCAGCTGACAATATATCGAAATATTTTACTTCTGAAGGCGTTGAAGCCGTTTCGCTATCATAGATCGAAACTCTATATGATCCGGGTTCAGTCGGCATAACAGCATATTCCCCGGTATAACTGGTTCCATTTAATACAGAGTATTTTGCTGTTTTTCCGTCCGGTATAATAGGCTTGTTAGCTATAACGCTTGTTGTTATTTGCGCCTTATCGTATGTTTTAGAATCTAAACCACATATACTGATTTCAACCTTTGCAGGCCATTTATCTGCAGGAATGTTTTTCGAGTTAATCTGACCACCGTTTTCATTTTTACAAAAGACCATTAAGTGTGGATAAAACCAATAATTCGTACCGTCACATTTCTCGTCAGCCTTTGTCGTCCATACAGGAGCATCAAATCCCATACTGGTCAGAGCCCCACTGTCGGTTAATTCATTCAGAGTTTTTTCGCCACAACCTGTTATGTTTCCTAAATCATCATTATCTCCAAACACGCCGCCGACATGATCACCTGTTCCGCTTACGGCTCCTGCATTATAACTGTTATTTATGATTCCATTATTATTATTATATCCAGCTACACCGCCAATATAATATGCCCCGGATACAGCGCCTGTGTTATAACTGTTGCTTATGCTTCCTTCATCATTACCAGCCACACCGCCAACATAATTTTTACCGGCTATACTTCCTTCTTCTAACTTAACATTCGTTACAACTCCATTGTTACCTAGTGACTGCTTTTTAAGG
>JBGUVZ010000439.1:0-2927 GCA_045220685.1 Oscillospiraceae bacterium
AGGGTTCTGAGATCGTAGCAGTTGTAGAAAGCATATTCACCTATCGACTGTACGCTTTTTCCTAAAGACAGCTCACGAATGGAGTAACATTCATAAAACGCATAGCTTCCCACCTTTGTTACAGTTGAAGGAAGCGAAACGCTTAATACCTTGTCACAGCAGGCAAATGCACCTTCTTCCAGGGATTCGACACCCTCGGCGAATGTGAGTTCAGTAAGCGAGAAACAGTTTGTGAAAGCACCTTTTTCAATGCTTTTTACACTTCCCGGAATGTGTATCGAGGTGATGGTGTTTATGTTATTGTCTTTGTAGGATTTTCCGTTCTGAACGCTTCCGTCGTTTTCCTCGAAACCGTCAAAAGCGTATTCACCGATGACGGTGACAGGCTTTCCGTTTATTTCAGGAGGAATATTTACTGTTGTCGAACTGCCCTTATAACCTTTTATGGTCACGCCTCCGTCTTTTTCCTCGTATGCGAATTCAGAGGAGTCATTAGGAGTAACATCTTTGTCTTCAACAATGTTTACGTCAGATGTCTGAATGTCTTCAGCGTTTTTTTCGCATCCGCAGAATGCACATGAAACAAGAGCAAGTGCCAGTATGCTGCAAAGGATCTTTTTCATTTTCTTTTCTCCTTAAGGAAACAGACCAGGCCGGGCCTGATCTGTTGTCTGTAGTTATTTATCTGGGCTTCACTTTCATAATAAAGAGTGTAAGGAAAGTCCATATGGTGTGATAAAGAATGACCATGAGCGGAGTTATCTGTCCGAGTATGCCTATGATCATGAATACGACTGCGAATATAAGTGCCAGAGTGACAGATGTGCTCTGGAGCACAAGGCCGGTAAGCGAACTGTGGTGGATGTGTCTGATGTTTGAGAGCACCTTTGTAATTGAGGAAAGTTTTCCGTTGCATATTACAGAGGCGTTTGATTTTTCCACAGGTGCTGTGATGCTATCGCAGAATTCACGGTGTTCTGCAGGCACGATCTTAACCATTTCGGCAGGAATTCCGAAGAGTCTTGAGATTCTCGGAGCTGTAACAGCACAGTCGTTGTTTTTAACTATTATAGAAATATTGTTTTCGATTAGTTCAGCAAGATGTTCCGATACAGTTTTATCAGCTGTAAGCATAACAGTGAACACTGCAGCCAGATTTCCTGAAACTGAAAGATAAAGCGGAATGCGTCCGTTCATTATGTCTTCCTGATCCTTAGACTTTAACGGAATACCTTCTATGTTGTGATTAACCATCAGCTGACGTGTACCGAGAAGAACACGCTTGTTCTTTATCCATCCGCAGATGCCGAGTGTATCTTCAGATGAGAAATTTTCGACCTTGTCAAGAAGTGATCTGTCATGGTTTATGATCTCATCGAACATTGCGGTGAAAATACTTTCTGATTTTATAACAAGACTTGCTGCGGCAACGATCGCGTCGTCAATTTTTGTGTCGGAGCACATTTTTATTGAGCACAGTTTAAGTGAATTGTCAGGGAAGATCTGTGCTGTGTCAAGAAGAACCGCATTTGTATCGTAGAAATCATCTATACTCTGGTATCCGAGAATCATGCTTTCGTTGTCCTCGACTTCGGCTGCAGCTGCAGCAAGAGGCATGTTTACGATAAGCGGTGTTGCAAAGCATGAGCAGAGTGACATGAACATCGAGAACATTGATGTTATGAAAGTGATGTTCAGTGTAGTCATTGTACGGCTGCATACTATAACAGCTGCAAATGTGAGCAGAACTGAAATGAACAGTGAAGCCGGAACATATTTTCTGCACAGCTTGTCCGCAATGTCAGCGGAGTATGAATATCTTAAGAAGCTTCCTGAGAAATTTGTTTTTCTTGTAGCAGCAAGTATAGGATATTCATTTATAGTACCCTTGGTGATCTGTTCAGCCTTTGTTTCGTCGTCAACGTAGATGAGAGAATAATTGTCGTCGTGGGATGTTATGAGCGTGTCAAAGTTGTTTATCGCCCTGTTGACAATAAGGTGTTTTCCCATTGTGTTGACAAGGAAAGCTGTGATCGCTGCAGGTGCAAAAAGACATACCGCACCTGAACTGATAAGTTCAGGACTTTCCGTTGAGATAGCAGCGGCAATTGTGCTTATGGTTATTGAAACTGCGGCAAGACTGTCACAGTCAGCTTTTTTCTTAAACAGGTTCTTAAGTCCGCTTGTTATCATCGGGAAAGATGAGAACATCGCTACGGCGGATATAAGGAACATTGTGAAGCTGTACCTGTGCGGCGAGATCGAGTTGCTTATAAATGAAGGTACCGGGATTCTGTAGAGCTGTGATGCGGAAAGATAGATGCTTAAAAGCATTGCGACCATCTGTATTCCGAACTTTATTGTAAGGTTGCTCTTCAGACTGTAAAGATCTTCAAGGATCAGTGAAGCGTCGGATGGTTCGTTGTAGTCGTCCAGACTGTTTTCAGCTGAACGTTCAAAGCTTCTGTTTATCTTTCTGAAGAATCCATGCGGCTTTTCGCCGGATACGTCATCCTGATCCTCGTTTATGTCAACATCTATTGAGAAATAGTCAACTTCCGGGACGGACTTTACGTCCATCTTCTGTTTTCTTTCAGAAACGTTTCTTGAGCCGAAAAGTTCTTCCTTAAGCTTTGAGAAGATGCCTGTTACCTGATCAGCAGTTTCGGAAAGCTGGGATCTTTCTTTGCCGGCTTCAAGAGCAGCAATGTCCGACTTTGTTTCGTTCTGATCGGAAAGATGCTTTTTCTTCGGCTCGTGTTCCGGTTCAGCAGGTCTGTTAAGTTTACGGCTTTCTTTTCTTACATATCTGATATTGTCTTCAGGATTGCGTATTGCAGGACCTGATCTGTCTTCAGTTTTTGCAGAGCTTCTGTATGAGAAGCTCTGTCTCTTGTTTTTGAAGATCTCATCGTCAGGGTCGCGGA
>JBGUVZ010000440.1:0-2265 GCA_045220685.1 Oscillospiraceae bacterium
CAGATTCAATAAAGTTTTCCGTGTCCGGACTTCAGTCGATTCGGACGGTTGATGCATTTGAAGGACTGAAAGTTACTTTCTCAGGATCGGAAGAAAAGACAGAAATCATTTTAGATAACTCCGGATGTTCAGACTTTGTAAAGAACTATGTTCTTTTTAGTATTTATGAGAAAAAGGACGCTTATAAAAATGGTGAATCGGTTACTATAATGGCGGAGATGGGTTCTAATCTTCCGGACGAGTATAAAGGTGATTATGTTCTGGCCAGTTATTCAAAAGAGTATATAGCAGATGGTCTTGATAAGTATCCGTCTTCCATTGATAATCTCGATGCCGGAGAAGTTGTAAAAATGGCATATGATAAAGGTACAAGCCACGTGTCCGATATCGTATATAACAAACGGAATTATCCTGAAATCAATGGAACAGCTAAATTCGAAAATTCGTATACTATTTCAGATTACAAAATGATTCCTGAGAAAATATATTATCTTCAGCCCAAGGAAAACACAGATGCACAGGGAGGCATAGTTGTCCTGTTTCACTTAACATATACAATTTCCGGAAATAGGTATCTTTCGAGTACATTACTTACAGAAACTGTAGATTCTTATGTGGCTTCTGGATGCTTCGGGTTTATGTCGGATTCAACACAAACGAAGGTTACAGCTCTAGGAGAAACGGTGTTCCTGAAAAATGATACAGTGAAGTACATCCGGAATAACCACCAGTATGAAGAATGCTACAACACATTCATTTCACCTTATGCAGATCAATATGTGATCAATGAACTAGATGCATCAAAATATGCAAGTCTGTTTTCAAATCAGTGAATAGTATTTTCTTTTCCTAAGCGCAAGAGGAAGGTGATATCGTGCCGATTCAAGTTCTGGAATGCCCGTCGTGTGGGGGAAATATCGAGTTTTACGATCAAACAAAACTGTTTGGACGGTGTATCAGCTGTGGCAGGGAAGTGCAGCGGACTGAACCAGAGAAGATCATTGTTCAAGGGAATCTGGATGACTCAAATCAAGTAATTAAACAAGGAATGGGTCATCTTGAACTTGAGCATTTTGATCTGGCGCAAGATTTGTTCAACAATTATATCAAAAAGAACCCCAAACGATATGAAGGCTATTATGGGTTACTTCTGTCGGCTACCTGGAACTTTAATCCAAGGAGTCTTGACTTTCCGCAAGTCGTAGATGTGGATAAAATCGAGAATTACATGCGGGACATAGAAAAAACTGCAGATCCAAATACTGTAAAACTTATTAGAGAACGATTGGATCAATACTATTCAGATTATAAGCAAAAAGCCCTTCGAGAGATAAGCGAGCAGATCGATTCTAATGAGAAGAAAGCTAACGAAATAACCGGTATCATCGATAAACTGCGTAGCGAAAACGACATAGAGTTTCTTCAAAAGAAGTTTCAAGAAGCAAAGAAGAAAAGGGAAACTGATTTAAAAAAACTGGATAGAAAGATTGCGATTGCCAGATTCTTTGAAAAGAAATGGCTATTTTTTCTGTGGCTGATTATTGTATGTATCGGAATTTATATGCTCAAAACAGTTCAGGTTGAAAGAGATGATACACTCAAATGGCTCGCATTTAATGTCTCATGGATAGCCATAGGTATAGCAATTCCTGTATTTTGGTTAAAATGGCGTATAAGTAATGGCAGTTCTGATAGAACCTATCTAATAGAGAAACTGTTAAAAAGGAAGAAAGCAAAACTTTCAAAGAAACCATTGATTCCTTCCGATGAATCAAAGCTGTTGGATAAATTTATTTGGAAAAACGAAGCACTGGTTGAACTTAAGAAGAAAAATGAAGAACTGCGTAATGAGGCGTCTGAAGAGTCGAAAATGGACATAGAACGTCTGGTATTTTATAGAACTGTGGACAGAAAATTCAAATTTCACAAGTAATTGTTCATTCACCGCCAACTCTAACAGCTTCCTGATGTGTATCTCCACATGATGTTACGGACTGGGAGGAGGTTTATATGAAAACCGAAAACACCAGAATACATAAATTAGTGGCAACCGTTCTTTGTACAGTTATGATCCTAAGTTCGACCGGATGCGCATACTCAGCATATCCTGCAAAGAATGTGAATTCACTTCCGGAAAGTTCGATCCCCGGAACAACACTTTCTGAGACGACCAAAGAGACCACAACAGATACTTCTACTTCTTCAGAAACATCTATCAGTGAAGATGTGGAGACGACAGAGGCAAGTACTGAAACTAGTGTGGAA
>JBGUVZ010000441.1:0-4796 GCA_045220685.1 Oscillospiraceae bacterium
CCTATATCCTGATCTTCGCTTGTAAGCAGATATTCGATGTCGCGTGTCAGTTTTGACTTGCATCCGCAGGAATCACGCTTGACGAGCTTTGTCTTGACGGTTATGTCTTCGGAAGGCGAACCTGTCAGAATACTGTGGGCTGCCTTTACGGCATTCATGCCGAGATCACGGTATCTTGCACGTACTGTGGTAAGCGGCGGGTTCAGCGAAACTGATTCAGGAATATCGTCGAAGCCTGTTACCAGTATATCTTTGCCGATAACAAGATCGCGCTTTTCAATTTCCTTGTATCCGGCGATGGCCATAAGGTCGTTCGAGAAGCAGATAGCATCCATGTCTGGATTATCGTTAAGAAGCTTGTCAATGACAGGACGGCAGTTTTCTGTAAAATCACCCTCTGCAACAAGCTTCGGATCGTAAGGAATGCCGTGCCTTTCGAGGGCCTCTCTGTATTTCTCCAGACGCTGAACAGCTTCGAGATTTGTGACAGGACCCGAAACGAAACCGATACGTTTTCTTCCGTGCTCGTTTACAAGGTGGTCTATTTCCAGATCGATGCCGTTGGTCTCAAATGAAACGCATGGCAGATCATCGATTTTTTCTGAAATTGTCACTACAGGAGTGTCTCCGAACTGGTGTGCTACTTCACTGAGCACCTCAGGAGCGACATATCTTCCCATGACAGCCGTTTCAAGTATTACTGCATCAAAACTGCGGTTTTCTGCATATGAGAACATGCAGTTGTACTGGTAATGATATTTTTTGCTCAGTGAGTCGTTTGTATGTTCCTCTTCAAGAAAACGCACCGGGAACACCACAAGATTGATGTCCATACTTTCTGCCGCATGCGCTGCACCGAGAAAGATTTCCTCCGAGAACTTGCTTTCCATATGTCCGACAAACAAAGCTACTGAAAAACGTCTTTTCATGTTCATCCGCACCCCTTTCGCTTCAGAGTCTCCTTACAGATACTTTCCTTTGTCCCTATTTTTCTTTGTTAATGTACAATTTTTTAACTTCGGTCGATTACTCCAAAATTGTACTGTATACATATTCTATTTTAATCTATTATGAGAAAAAAATCAAGTGGATAAAGTGAAGATTATATGAAAAACAGAACATAAGAAACAGATATTGTTTGCTATATGGCACGACTGTTTAATGTGTTCACTAATTGGAAGGTTTTTCGGTGCACAGATTCTGACTTTGAAGTTATTGAAGTTTTATTGAAGTGACATTGAAGTAGTTATTGAAGTGACATTGAAGTTTTATTGAAGTGACATTGAAGTGATATTGAAGTGATATTGAAGTTGAGATTGAAGTGACTTTGAAGTAGTTATTGAAAGCAAAATATGATAAACATAGTAAACAATATATTTTTATAATGTTATTTAAAATTTGATAATGCAATGATTCTATGTATAGTAGGATTGACTTGGAATTTTTTAAGTGATATAATTCACTTTGGTGTGTCACAAACAACAGTGGCCATAATTACTATTAAAGGATTGATTATTTAATGAAAAAAAGTATAATTGCAGTAGCAGCGCTCGTTGCTATGCTTAGTCTTACATCCTGCGGAGAGACTGGTAAAAGCGAAAATACTTCTGAAAAGGCAGTGGAAGTAACAACTGCTTCTTATGAAGCAGAAGAGGAACAGGCTGCAGAGGATAATGAAAATGAAGAAGCTGTCGCTGAGGAAGAAATTACAGAAGCCGTGACTGAGGCTGAGACCGAAGCAGCGGCTGATGAAACTTTTAAACCTGCTGAAGGACTCAGCAGCAAGTACGCTGACCTCGATAACAGAAGCTTTGTCTATAACGGTCATTTATTCACTCTCGGCAAGACAACAATGCAGGAAATGATAGATGCTGGCGTTACATTTAAAGGTAACTCCGAGGAAAAGATGGACAAGGAAGTTGGTCCGGCGAGTGACGGAGATGATACAGTTCATAAAAGTTTAACCATTAGTGAAAGTGACTCACAGAGCATCGGCTGTGAATTTATTAATGTTACTGATTCTGTTATACCGGCAAAAGATTGTGTCCTCTGTGATATCAGTGCATTATTATTTGATAATCGCGGTGCTGCATTTAATGTATGCGAGTCAGGTGTTGTTGGATTTGCGTTCCCGGATAACATAACAAGAGGGGAATTGTATGCAAACAGCGGAGATCCAACTGAAATAGATGATGATCTTGATAGAGTTGATTATCTTGTGGATTCCACAATGTTTGATGACGATAGCGGATACAGATTCTTTTTTGAGAATGATAAGCTTTGTGAAGTTCATATCTCATGGCTTCCATAATGAAAAAATACCGGCGTGCTTTTGACACGCCGGTATTTTTTAGTGCATCGAAGATGCAAAGATTATAAATATGCTGGAAAGCTAATGATTCGGATTTATTGCTTCATTTTGTGCAGCCCTTCAAATATCAGATGCAGAACAAGAGCGATTATGAGAATGTGTACTGCCCAGAAAATATCTTTTGAAGCCATGAAGTCGCGTGATACGAATATCAGTCCCTTTGCCCATGTGTCACGGAAAAGGAATCCGATTACGGCTGCGAGACCGAAAACCGGAATACTGCCGAGCGGGAGACTTTCATCTTCCATATAGTCTTCGAAAGGTACCACGAACAGATTGTGTATGAAGTAGCGTCCGATGAGAAGTGCAACATTATAGATGATAAGCGGAGTTACTATTCTTGTCATTAAGAAGTATCTGTCATCAGGCTGGCCGTTCAGCAGGAAATGCTTGATATACGCAGGAGCCAGTCCTAAGGAGAATATCATGACCCATAGGACGAATGAGACCCAGTATCCGATATGCCGTAGTTTCTGCGGTAAATGCATGCAGATCAAGGAGATAAGTATACTTACCAGAATGCAGCAGAGAGGAGAACCGGTTGCCTTGTAGGCAAGTGCTCCGGTATATGCTGCGGCAAGTATCGGTCCGTTGAGTTCATAACCGAACAGCATGCACAGTGTTCCTATTATAGCGAATATTATGTTTATTCTGATATCGTTGGTACTGAACTTCGGTGCTAATTCTTCGATCTTCTGAGCTGTCGGATCAGTCAGTGCCCATGCGGCAAGGCTTGATATTGCTGAGGTTATGAAAGCCGGTATGAGCAGATGCGGGAAAAGTATAAGTGATGAAACGGAAGACAGCTTTTTCTGTACCGGCTGCTGGTTTGTAGTTGTAGTGGTTCTCCTGGTCTCGTACCAGATCACGGAGTTTTGCTGGCCGTAGTTTCCGTTATTATAGTTCCTGTTATTGTTGTTTCTGTATCCGTCACGTTTCTGGTTTGAATAACGGTTGCCCTGGTTTGATCTTTTTCGGTAACCGTTTTTGTTTCTGCTGTTGTTTGAGTTCTGACCGTATGAGTTGCGGACTTTTATGCCCTGCTGTACGCTTACGATCTTCTTTTCAAACCATCTTACATCATTATAGCAGAAGTCAATACAGCGCTGGAAATTATTAACGTGATTAATGTATTTCTGCGAGCTGCGATTATCTGAATTTGTAGTATCAAAATAAATGAAACAGTTTCTGATATCACGGAGTGCATGGAGATATCTGTTTTCCTTGTCTGTCAGCCAGTGATTGCGGTAAAGAGTATCGATTTTTTCCTTGATCGTTTTGCCTGAATGAAGTCCGGCTTCCCGCATGAGAGCGTTTACGATCGTGGAAACGATAATGCCTATGGTACAGCCGGCTTCGTGTGGCTGTCCGGATTTGTAGAGTCGTTCTATCTTTTTAAGTACAGAATGGAGCATGATGATATCGTTATGTACTTCATCGTCGATAATATCATCATCATATTTGTCTTTGTATTTGTTCTTTCCGTATGATTCAGTCTTCGATTTCTCTGAGGATTTCTTCTCTTTTTCTTTTCTTTCCTCATAGGTATTTTCTACTTTGACACCGTTGGAAATATCGATGATCTTGTGTGTGAACCATTTGATATCTTCTTCACAGGTATTGATAACTCTCTGAAAATTTTCAGCATAGGAAGTAAGTTCGTTCTTCTGTTCCGCATTACCTGCATCAAGTATGTCATCTTTGTGGACGAAATGGTTTCTTATGTTTTTCAGTTCTTCAAGAAGATCAAATTCATTGTCAGTGACCCACTTGTTTTTATACAGGTCGTCCAGCTTCTGAAATGACTTTGTCGATTTGACAAATGATAAACCGGCCTCGCGGCAGAGCGCATTTAATATTTTACCGAAAATGCCTGCAGTCATGAATCCGGCTTCATAAACAAGACCTTCGCTGTAAATGTGCTTCAGAGAATCAAAATGCGATTTGAGTATATCGATGTCGTTCTGAATCTCATCATCCTCGATGGTATCTTCTTCGTTGATTATATCATCGTCTTCGGATATTTCGTCATCTTCATCCGGAAGGATGTCATCTTCACCGTCAGATAGCATTTCGTCATCATCTTCATCATCGTCAAAATCGTCTTCAGAAGTGGTCTCCTGATCATTGTTGGAATCGTTTTCAGAAACAATTTCGGTTTCTTCCCGTAAACTCAGTCCGGTTTCTTCTTCGATTTCGTCTTCAGAATTATTTTCCGGTGTTTCGTTCAGTTTTTCATCGGATAATGCATCGTTTTCTGCTGGTGCAGTATTTTCTTCTGTTTCGCATTCGCTTTCAGCAGCCGGCGAAACATCCCCTGGTTCATTGGTATCCTCCGCATCCCTAACCACGTAATTGAAATTGCGCAGATCTTTTCTGTCCATAAATAATCCTTTCGTGCAGAGAGTGTATTAACCAACTATTT
>JBGUVZ010000442.1:0-2716 GCA_045220685.1 Oscillospiraceae bacterium
TTCTGCAATAGATGGAATTGTGAGCCAATACAAAATGTTGTGTGATGATGGTAGTATTGATAAAGGTTTATTCGAATTCATTACAGATTCACCTAAAATTAAAGATATACCAAGTTTGATAAAAAATAAATATGGCTATATTAAGAATCCAGATTTGAACAAAGAAATAGATTTGATTTTTTCAGATCAAAGTCTTTTAAGATTTACTCAAAGAACTAAATCAAAGTACAGTACGTTTTTTAAGCTGATTAATAATGAAGATTTAACTATTTCAGAATTTTATCCGCGTCATCAAGAGACACTGAAATGGCTTATGGATAGAAAAGTAATATATCTTGATAATGAAACGATACGATTTAACAATGAAAGAGTTAGAATATTATATAGCTTCTATACTCAAGATGTAATTGCTCTTCAGCATTTTAAATCTTCAGTTTTAAAAGAGATGATAAGAATTGGTGATGTTAGAGTTGGTAGTACGCTTCTTTCAGAACCAGAATATCATTATTTCAACTATATTTTAAATAATTCAGAATACAGTAATGGTAAGGCTTTAAGAAATAGGTATATTCACGATTCTGTATTTGCTGATGAAGAAACTATGAAAAGGGATTATCATACGTTATTAAAAATTATGATTTTGCTGATTATCAAAATTAATGATGATTGCTGTGTAAATGACGATATAAATAAGAAAGGGGATTTCTATGAGTTATGAGTATTCTGAAAACGAACTGGTTCAAAACAGTGCAGGGAATCTTCTGCAGGATGAGCTGGGATGGGAAGTAGTATTCGCTTATGATAAAGAAAAGCTTGGCGAAAACGGAACACTTGGCAGATCAACGTATAAAGAAATATTACTCAGACGTTATCTCATACAGGCATTAAAGAAATTTAATCCGTGGATAAATGATGATCAGATATCCGAAGCTCTTGGACTCCTTGAAAGTAGGTTATCGACTTCATCACTTATGCAGATAAATGAGGAGAAGTATTTCCTTATTCGTGATGGTATTCCTGTAACTGTAAAAAGACCTGACGGACAGACTGAAGAAAAAAAGGCTTCAGTTATAGATTTTCAAAATCCTGAAAACAATCATTTTCTTGCGGTTAAGGAACTTAAGATACATGGTGATCTCTATCGACGCAGAACTGATATAGTCGGATTTGTAAACGGCATTCCGCTTCTGTTTGTCGAACTCAAAAGATATGATGTTGACGTTCAGAATGCATACGATGATAATTATACCGACTACCTTGATACCATACCGCATCTGTTTTACTACAATGCTTTTCTTATCCTCTCAAACGGTTCGGAAGCTAAAGTAGGAACACTGGGAAGCAAGTATGAATTCTTTCATGAATGGAAGCGTCTTGCTGAAGCTGATGAAGGAAATGTTGAACTTGAAACGATGCTTCGCGGAATCTGTAAAAAGTCAAATTTTCTTGACCTTTTTGATAACTTTATTCTTTACGATCATTCAAACGGAAAGACAGTAAAGATCCTTGCAAGAAATCATCAGTACCTTGGTGTAAATCAGGCGGTACAAGCGTATGCAGACAGGAAACTTAACAACGGAAAACTGGGAGTGTTCTGGCATACACAGGGTTCCGGAAAAAGTTATTCCATGGTTTTCATGGCGCAGAAAATCAAAAGAAAATTTGCCGGTTCACCGACGTTTGTTATCCTTACTGACCGTGAAGAACTCAATGGCCAGATAAGCGATACATTTGAAAACTGCGGCGTTCTTGGCCATAAGGCAAAACAGTCAGTTGCGACAAGCGGTGAAGATCTTATTACTAGACTCAGAGGAAATCCAAGCTTCATTTTTACTCTGATCCATAAATTCAACAAGCCGGATGCAGAGCCGATAATTCCGGATCATGATATTATAATCATCTCCGATGAAGCACACAGAAGTCAGTACGGAATTTATGCTGACAACATGATGAAGCTTCTTCCTACCGCTTCAAGAATTGGATTCACAGGTACACCGCTGCTTTCAAACGATAACATAACAGCCCGTACATTCGGCGGATACATTTCTGTTTATGATTTCAAAAGAGCGGTCGTTGACGGTGCTACAGTTCCTCTTTACTATGAAAACAGGGGAGAGAAGTTAGCTGATATAGACAGACCTGAAATAACTAACGAAATACTTGATGCGATAGAAGCAGCTGATCTTGATGATACTCAGCAGGAGAAACTTGAAAGAGAGTTTGCAAAAGAGATCCACCTTCTTACAGCAGAACCGCGTCTTGATTCAATCGCAAAGGATTTTGTAAAACACTATTCTGCATTATGGACAAGCGGAAAAGCTATGTTTGTCTGCCTTAACAAAGTTACTTGTGTTCGCATGTACAACCTCGCACAGAAATACTGGAAGGAAGTAATTGCAGAACTGGAAAATGAGATTCAGAATTCATCGCAGCAGGAAGCACAGGAACTTGAACGTAAGCTTAAGTGGATGAAAGAAACCGAGATGGCGGTTGTCGTAAGTCAGGAGCAGAATGAAAATAAGATATTTCAGGAATGGGGACTTGATATAGTTCCTCATCGTACCAAGATGGTAAAACGTGATCTTGACAAAGAATTTAAAGATCCGGATAATCCGTTTAGAATTGTTTTCGTCTGCGCAATGTGGCTTACCGGATTTGACGTTAAAAGTCTTTCCTGTCTGTACCTTGACAAGCCTTTGAAAGCTCATACTCTTAT
>JBGUVZ010000443.1:0-5618 GCA_045220685.1 Oscillospiraceae bacterium
TGTAGATGTCACCGATACCACCCTGAGATGATGGTGTATTTACGAGAATACGGCATGTCTTCATTCTGCTTCTGAATTCTTCAAGCTTAGCCTGTTCTGTAAGAACGTTAAGGTAGATCGAAGATGTATGACCGTAACCGCCGTCAGCAATGAGTTTTTCAGCCTTATCGAAAGCGTCCTTTATATCTTCTGCCTTGTACATTGCAAGGACTGGTGAAAGCTTTTCATGTGCGAATTCTTCAGAAAGATCTGTGCTGTCTACTTCACCGATAAGGATCTTTGTTCCTTCAGGAACTTTTACACCGGCAAGTTCAGCGATCTTGCATGCACTCTGACCAACTATCTTTGCATTGAGCGCACCGTTTATAAGAATTGTCTTTCCGACTTTTTCTTTTTCAGATTTTGTGAGGAAGTAGCATCCGCGTGCTGCAAATTCAGCCTTTACTTTATTGTAAACATGCTTGTGAACGATAGTTGACTGCTCAGAAGCACAGATCATACCATTGTCAAATGTCTTTGAATGGATGATCGAGTTTACTGCGAGAATGATATCTGCAGTTTCGTCGATGATAGCTGGTGTGTTTCCGGCACCAACACCGAGTGCAGGCTTACCGCTTGAATATGCAGCCTTAACCATTCCCGGACCGCCTGTCGCAAGAATTATATCTGCTTCAGCCATTACAAGATTAGTCATTTCGAGGCTTGGTACATCGATCCATGAAATAATGCCTTCCGGAGCACCAGCCTTAACTGCAGCTTCAAGAACGATCTTAGCAGCTTCAATTGTAGATTTCTTTGCTCTTGGATGAGGGCTGATGATGATACCGTTTCTTGTCTTAAGTGCAAGAAGTGACTTGAAGATTGCTGTGGAAGTAGGGTTTGTTGTCGGGATGACAGCAGCAATAAGACCGATAGGTTCAGCTATTCTTGTGATACCTGCAGCCTTGTCTTCTTCAATGATACCGCATGTTTTAGTGTTTCTGTAAGTGTTGTAGATATACTCAGAAGCAAAGTGGTTCTTGATGACCTTGTCTTCGACTATACCCATTCCTGTTTCTTCAACAGCAAGCTTTGCAAGCGGTATTCTGTTCTTGTTTGCAGCAGTTGCGGCAGCAAGAAAGATCTTATCGACCTGTTCCTGCGTAAAAGAAGCAAACTGCTTCTGCGCATTTCTGACTCTTTCGATTGCAGCTTCCAGCTTTTCTACGCTGTCAACTATTTCGTAGTTCTTCTTATCCATTTTTACCTCCCGGATTTTATAATATTTATGTGAACATAAATTGTAAAACTATTATCATTATTTACGAACACGGAAAATCAGGACACTCTTATTTACTGTGTAACTGATTATTTACGCGCAACACCTGTATCTCTTGCAGCCTGTGCCACTGCTTCGGCAACAGCCTTCGCTACATTCCTGTCAAGCGCGCTCGGAATGATGTATTCTGCACTGAGTTTATCATCTGTTACGAAAGAAGCGATAGCCTTTGCTGCGGCGATTTTCATCGCGTCGTTGATATCGCTTGCGCACACATCAAATGCTCCGCGGAAAATACCAGGAAATGCGAGAACGTTGTTTATCTGGTTAGGATAATCGCTTCGTCCTGTACCTACTACTGCAGCTCCGGCAGCAAGTGCATCCTCCGGCATGATCTCCGGTGTAGGATTTGCCATCGGGAAAATGATCGGATCCTTTGCCATCGACTTAACCATTTCGCGTGTAACACATCCCGGTGCAGAAACGCCTATGAAAACGTCGGCTCCTTCGATTACATCCTTAAGAGTACCCTTTCTCATCTGCTTGTTCGTGATCTCAGCCATTTCCTCCTTGACAGGATTCATGTCTTCAGTTCTGCCCTTATAAACTGCGCCCTTTCTGTCGCAGAGAACAACATCCTTAAGTCCCATTGAAATAAGGAGCTTAACGATCGCAATACCGGCAGCTCCGGCGCCACTTGTTACTACTCTGATCTCATCGATTTTCTTGCCGACTACCTTAAGCGCATTCATCATGGCTGCAAGTGTTACAACCGCTGTTCCGTGCTGGTCATCATGGAATATCGGTATGTCACAGCATTTCTTCAGTTCCTTTTCTATTTCAAAGCATCTCGGAGCTGATATATCTTCAAGATTTACGCCTCCGAAAGAACCGGCAAGAAGTTTAACAGTATTTACAATATCGCTTACTTCCTTAGATCGTATACAAAGCGGTACAGCGTCAACATCTCCGAAAGCCTTGAAAAGAGCACACTTGCCTTCCATTACAGGCATACCCGCCTCCGGACCAATATCTCCAAGTCCGAGCACTGCTGTTCCGTCAGTCACGACGGCAACAAGATTTGAACGTCTTGTAAGCTCATAGCTTTTACTTACATCCTTCTGAATTTCAAGGCATGGCTCTGCAACACCCGGAGTGTACGCAAGTGACAGATCATCAGATGTCTCCAGAGGAGTACGGCAGATGACTTCGATCTTGCCTTTCCATTCATAATGCTTCTTCAGCGATTCTTCTGCGTAATTCATTTATAAAGATCCTTTCGCTTGATTTCTGGCAAACGAATAAAATTTGTGTTTGCCGTAGGTTAGCGCTCGCTAACCTATTATAATTATAAATGAACCGTAAAATAATATCAAGAGAAAAACAATACGTTTCCGGAAAAACGGAAATAACAACAAAAAGTAATTCTCATTCAAGAAATATTTTATGCTAAGTTACCCTTTGCTAACTTTCACGTGTAAATTCAATACAAATAAGTCGTTATTTCCGACAGATTACCATACAACTAATTATTACAAATTAAAAAATCGCAAAAATTGAATAGACAAACAAAAATATACACCTTATACTAAGACACATATGCTGATGGGGATTATAAATTATTCTTATTCAAATAGTTTATATTATCAGGAGGTAGAAAAATGAAGAAAACTAAAAAGGTTTTATCAGCCTTAATGTCACTTGCTCTGGTAGCCGGATGTGTAACACCGGTATCAGCATCAACTGTTGATCTGTCTAAATACGACGCTGCTGAAAAGAATGCAGCAAAGATCAACGATGCAATAGGAAAAGCTAAAAGCGCTATCGAACAGTACTCTGGCTTTAACAGCGATAATGTTGAAGAATTATTCAGAGCTCACTTTATAAGCGAAAAGGACGTAAGTGCTATAGGCAGAGTCAGAGAAGGCGATAAATGGTATGACACCATTATGTCTTTCAGCGAAAACAAAAACAACCTTAAAGAAGTAAGCTTTGCATCCAATAAAGATCGTCTTGTTTACGTAGTCATGCCTGAAGAGTATTATTTAAAACTCCAGAATAACCCTGACGAATACCAGCTTGAGTACATCGATGATGTACCTTACATCAGACACGGTGACCAGTTAATTAGCTTAAGTGCCAGACCAGACGACAAGGCAGATATAATGCCTGTATATGTTGGCAATGAGCAGATCATAGCTCTTGAAGACGCAATTAATCCATATGGCAATGAAATCGCTTATATAGATAAAGTTATGACAGAGGACGGCTACTGGAACATTTCTGATGACAAATGCAATGTATTCCCTCTCGAAAACTCCAACCTTATCTATAACGGTAAATCCGGAAACGATACATATCTGATCCAGGACATGAAAGGAATCGCATGCGTACACGATTTCAGTATTAAGAATTCAGGTGATTCAGATACAGTTATCTTTGATTATGATACAACTGACAGTAAGATGTCTGTATTCCGTGAAGAAGACGATCTTTATGTTGTCGATGAAACAAAAGAGATACTTGTATATATCAAGAATTACTTCACAGACAGCAGAGTTGAATATATCAAGATCTCAGAATACCTTACACTAGAATTCAACGATGTATGTATACTTACTGATGTAGTAAACGGAACAGATGAGAATGACAGCCGTAATGGATTTGTACATTCCTCACTTCTTCTCGGCTATGAAGGCAATGATACAATAACAGCAGCATCAGGCGAAACCTACTGGGCATTCGGTGATAAGGGTAATGATACTATCTCCGTTCCATTTGGAAACGCTCTTGTATTCGGTGGCGACGATGATGACAATATATCTATCACACGTAACGGAAAATCTTCATGGGCTATTGACTATGAATACGGTTATAATGTTATTTTCGCTGGTGAAGGAAAAGATACTGTTTCTACTGAAAGATGTGAAAAGGGCGAAAACCTTATCATCGGCGGCACTGGAGACGATACACTCAAAGGTGGCTTCGGAGATGACGTATTTGTATACTATCACGGCGATGGTAACGATACGATAAGTGAATCACTCAACGCAGTATCTAAAGGTGGAACAGACTACTTATTCTTCGCTGATCTCACACCGGAAGACATCAAGGTTATTAAAAAAACCGACTGGTGGGGTAACTCAAGCTTTACTATAAATATTAAAGACGGCAGCGGATCAGTAATAATTCCTAAGCCAATAGAAAGTGGTTTTAGCTACTTTGAAGCTTTAGAATTCATTGTATTTGCAGACGGTACTGTATGGAACTTCCATGACCTTATGAGTTTCTAATTATCTTACAGTGTAAATAAATTAAATCAGTAAACGCGAAAAGATCGCCTCTGTTATTGCGACAGAGGCGATCTTTTTTATATATTCAGTTCCTACCCCGAAATCTTCTCCTTGATAATGCCATGGAATTCTATTGACATTCCAGTTTTGCTATGGTATAATATGTTTCGTAAGATATATAGCATATTTACCATCTATATGTTTATATTGAAATTCATAGTATTGTTTTCTATAGCGTTTTACGCTATAATTAAAGGAGGAAAAGATGAAAAACAACAAACAGAATCCAGCAAAGAACACAAGTAAAAAGAAAAGCAAAGCCCGATACAGAACAAGAGGAAAAAGAAATTATAAAGATAGTTTATTCTGTTTTCTGTTTGGCAACGAGGCATTTAAGAAATTTACTCTTGAACTATACAACGCAATCAATCACACCAACTATACTGATACCTCTCTGCTGAGATTCAGAACTATGAAAGATGTTCTGTATATCAACGTAAAAAATGATGTTTCATTTCTAATCAAGGGAACGTTTAATTTCTATGAACATCAGTCGAGTTTTAATCCGAACATTCCAATCAGAATGTTTATTTACGCTGCACACGCATACAATCGTTACATCAAAGATCACGATCTTGATGTTTACAGTTCGCATCCATTGACTCTTCCTGTACCGAAACTCATATGTTTCTACAATGGTGAAAGAAAAGAGCCAGACGAAAAAATAATCAGATTTAGTGATTGTTTTAAGAAATCTGATAATCCGGATATTGATATCAACGTTCGTATGCTCAACATCAACTACAATCATAATCAGCTTCTTTTACAGAGTTGTAAGCCACTTGCTGATTACTCTCTTTTCGTTCATCAGGTAAGAACCTATATGAAAGGCAGAGATAAAAGTGAACTGGATAAAGCACTTACAGCAGCGATAAATAATTTACCAGATGAATCCGTTATTAAACCAATTCTATTGTCATACAGATCTGAGGTGTTTGATATGTGTTTAACTGAATATACGCAGGAACATGCTGACAGAGTACGTAAAATCGAGGCAAAAAAAAGAG
>JBGUVZ010000444.1:0-20920 GCA_045220685.1 Oscillospiraceae bacterium
TTTCCGAATCCTTCGTAAAGCTCAGTTACAGAATCAGCATCTGCTGTATTGTTTACTGTATCAGAAAGAGTGTTTCCTGATGCAAAAGCATTTTCTTCGTATTCATAAACAGGAACGGCTGTAAGGTTATTTTCAGGAACAAGTCTTAAAAGTTCCTTTGCTGCACTTATTGCTGCATCATCGTCATCACATACAACTGCTGCAGTACCAGCCTTTGCCGCATCTGCTGCTGTGCTCTTTCCGTTAGGAGCAACGTACAGTTCTGCGTCCTTTGTCATTACCACGAAATCTGCTGAACATGCGAGCATCGCTGCGCTTCCTGCACATACTCCGGCGATAACTGATATCTGAGGAACAACACCTGAAACTGATGCTGCTGTACCGATCATTTCACCGTAAGCATTGAGTGAATCAACAGTTCCGTCAATGAATGCACCGTTTGAATCGTGGATTCCTACTACAGGTCTTCCTGTCTTTGCAGCAAGTGAGTAGAGCTTTGCGATCTTCTGTGCATGAACTGTTCCGACTGCACCGCTGTTTACTGTGTTATCCTGTGAGAAGGCATAAACCAGTGATCCGTTTACGTAACCGTATGCTGTAATAACACTTGCAAGGCTTTCCTTTTCCATTGATAACGAGCCGACTTCTGTATAAGCGCCGTCATCAAACAGAGCCGCAAGTCTTCTGCGTGCCGCACTGTCTAAATTTTTCTCCGTCTGCATATGAAATTCCCTTTCTGAGATACTAAAATGTTGGAAATCAGATGATCAATTAAATTGATCCAAACATTATAATCATAACATATTATTTTATTTTTTGCAATAGCAATAGAAGCATATATTTTATCAGAAACTGCTCTTATTTATCTTCTCCGCAGGCGTTTCTGATTGCTCTGAGTTCCTCGGCTGTGAGTTCGCGGTATGTGCCCGGCTTGAGCATTCCGAGCTTTACAGGCCCCACGCTTATTCTTCTGAGTCTTGCTACTTCAAGGCCCACGCCTTCGCACATCTTTCTTATCTGGCGGTTTCTTCCTTCGTGGATGGTTATGAGGAGCACTACTCTTCCCTGTTCCTTTGTAAGAACGTTGATAACTGCCGGCTGAGTCTTGTGGCCGTCGATCACCATGCCTGATGACATTGTTACCAGCTGGTCGTCAGTTATGTCAGGACGGACAGTAACACGGTATGTCTTCGCAAGATGTCTTGACGGATGCATAACGCTGTTCGCAAAGTTTCCGTCGTTTGTAAACAGAAGAAGTCCTTCGGAGTTCTTGTCGAGTCTTCCTACCGGATAAACACGCTCGTTCACTCCTTCAAGAAGATCCATAACGCACTTTCTGTCGAGTTCGTCCGATACAGTTGTAACATAGCCGCGCGGCTTGTTGAGCATGAGATAGATGAAATTCTTCTTTTTCGGTCTGTATATTCTTTCACCGCATACAGTGATCTCATCCCTGAAGCCGGCCTTGTCGCCGAGCTTCGCCGGATGTCCGTTCACCTTTACCTTACCTCTCTGAATATACTCCTCTGCCTTTCGGCGTGAACAGTATCCGCTGTCTGCGATGATCTTCTGCAGTCTTATAAGTTCCATACGATCATTCCTTTCAGCCGCAGCCTGCAGAAAACAGGAACGGCATAATCATTTTGACACTTATAATGATTATATCATGCATCAGTTTAGTGTGTCAATTAAAGTAACCGAAAAAAATAAAAAAGCTGACCGTAAATGATCAGCTTTATCTTGACATATTATAAAGTTCGCCTTGTTTCTGGAGCAGGAATGAGCAGATCTCATCCTCACGGCCTGCAGGATTGTCGAGACGTGCTATGTAGCTCAGTCCTTCGCTGCCTGACTCGGAACCACGGCGTATAACGGTACAGTTTATATCCATGTACTTTCTTCTTCCAAGATCAAGCGTGAACAGCAGATCCGTTCCCATGTCGAAATGCTGTCTGCTTGTAAACTTCACACCGTTTATACTCATGTCCTTTACTATGATCTCGGCATGTGACTTCTTTCCGGGTATTTCGGAATCGAAGACCGCTCTTGCAGATGTGTTCATGTACACGCGGAGGGATTTTCTGCGCTCCGATTCTGCTATGCTGTAAACATCAGTGATGGTAAGCTCACCGAAGGAATAGGTGAAAACGCTTCCCTCAACAGCCCTGAAACCGAGTTTGGAATTTATTATGTTGATCTTAATCCTTGTACCGAATGCAAGCGACTTCACAGCCCTGTTCTTCACGCTGACCTTTACCTTGTCAGACGCCAGGGAAGCGACTCTTGCAGTTGTAATGAATGTATTGTCCGTGGTCTTTATCTCACAGATGGAACCTTCATATTCATTAGGGATCTTAATTCCCATAACTGTCCCCCTGAATGTTTTTCTGGTATTTCCTTGCCGGGAACCGGAAGGATCATTTCATTTCATTTGCCGCCTTCAGCAGCCTTGCGTAGATGGCTGCAACGACTTCATACAGTTCCGGCGGCACTGTGCTTCCTACCTCAAGCATGCACATGAGTGAAGCCGCGCTGTCGTCACGGTAAACCGGAATGCCGTTGTGTTCAGCTATCTCGATGATCTTGTTGGCTATCTCGCCGTAACCCGATGCGATTATGACCGGAGCAAGATCCTTGTCTGTATTGTATTTTAAGGCAACAGCCTTGTTTCTGCTAGATTTTGACATTGATCCCTGACCTCTTGACGGAAAGTCCTTCAAAAACATCGACCAGCGAACGCGGTGCCTTGAGTGTTCTTACGTTTACCGAGTTTATACGGTAATCAGAAAAATCGGCACTTTTGCGCAGGTCTTTTGAAAGACTTTCGATATATCCCTTCACATCATCGGAGCAGTAGACCGTAAGATCGATGCTCCTGTCGCGAACCATAAGTTCAGTTTCCATCTTGCCCAGATTGTCCATGTGGAACACGATGAGCATATGAATCTGTCTTTCCGGCGCGTCACTGCCGGTGGTCTCGTTTTCCTCGTCCGGATCGATCCAGACCTCAGCAAATGCCGCAACGTCTTCATATTCCACAGGAATAATGTAATGGAGAAGCGGCGTAAAGTTGCTCGGTGATGACAGAATGCTGTGGATTATGGTCTCCACACTCTCCGCACCGAGAGATTTTATCTCCTCACTGTCGCTCTGAAGGCGAAGTATGTCGGTGATTATGTTCATTACCTTAGAATCGGAAAGCTCGCTGTCACGGTCAATGTTCTCGTAATATGCGAGATGATCGTAAAGAAGCTGGAGAAATTCCGATTTGTCTTCCTCTTTCAGCATTGTCATCAGGTAGTTGACTGATGACGTGAGTGAATCAGGATCGTTGTTGAAACGCGAGATGTTGTAACGTATCATGGCCGTAAGGCGTTCAGTCTGCGTATTGAACAGAACGCTTCTTTCAACGTCGGTAAGAACAGAAAGCGCATCCGACTTGAGTTCGCTGAATTGCTCCCCTGCATCGTCATCAAGCATACGCTCTGAGATTTTTAACAGAGCTGCCGAGATCTCCTTGTTTGGTTTCATCTGCGTCGAAAGGAATTCAAAGCTTCCCGAAAGGGCACGCAATATATCCGTTTTGCTCTTTTCGCCGTTTACAGCCTTCAGAACGGAAATAACAGCTTTCTTGAATTCCGGGCTCTTGTTCTCCGCAAGAACGTCACGCAGGAAATCAAAGAACTCGCCCTTGAAAGCAGTGGATGCATTCTCCTGATTGATCATTTCATCGGCGATCTCTTCCGGAAAAAGATTAAGTTCGGCAAACAGCTGCTGCATCTCCTCGGTAAGCGAGCCGTTCTGCATAGGCAGAAGAGCAACTATATCCATCATCATGTAGATGTTTCGGATATAACCTGCAGTTACCTGAGGATCTGTGAGAAGATTCATAAAGATCGCCGGACCGCGCTGGTTATGAATATCTCCGTTATGCTGTCTCAGAAGCTCCGACTCGACCGGTGCCTGCTTAACCTTTTGTGTATTCTGAAAATCAACACGTTCAGCCTCTGCCGATTTATGTTCCGACACAGGCTGAACGATGTTGCGGTTGGTTATCGGGGCAGCAAATTTTTCGATGTTTGCCATCTGAAATTATCCTCTTGTCTTATGGGGATACCAATTTGTGTCCCCTTATTTTTCTCTATATTATCCTCTTAAAGAATTTACAAGCTGTTCTATCTCATCGGAAGTGGTAACCACCTTGGATGAGAACTGATATGCTCTCTGCGCTATGATGAGGTTGGTCATTTCCTGTGAAAGCTCAACGTTGGAAGCTTCAAGCGTTCCCTGGTAAAGTGTGTACTCACCGCGGTTTGCGACTTCAGGCTGACCGGAATTCTCGCTTACAAGGAAGCTTCCGCCGTCAGTTCTCGTAAGTCCGTTAGGATTGGTAAACGAGAACACACCAAGTCTCGGCTTTACGGTCTCCACATCAAGTGTGTTGGATTCTCCGATGTAGTCAAGCTTTATTTTCTGGTTTTCCTGATCAAGAACATACATACCGTCAGCATTTACGAGATATGCATCCTCTCCCTCAATACTCACGTCAAATGATCCGTTTCTTGTATACTGAATATTGCCGAAACCGTCATCAAGTGCAAAGAATCCGTCTCCCGCAATAAGAAAATCAAGCGGATATTCCGTAGTCTGGAACTTGCCCTGTGTAAAGTTCATGTCGTCATTCCAGAGTCTTACGCCGTTGCCTTCCTTGACTTTGTTGTCAGCCGGAAGCTCACGGTTTATGTTGACGTCCATGTTGTTGTTTATAAGTTCACGGAACTCAGGAATAGTAGCCTTGTAACCGGTAGTGCCTGAATTGACAACGTTGTGACCGATTATGTTGATGTCATGCTGATAGGCTCTTAAACCTGATGCCCCTGTGTAAAATGCCTTGTTCATATATCATATACCCCCAAAGTAACGACTTAGCTGATTCCGGAAAGTCCGGCAGCCTTTTCATTGATCTTATCGACCATCTTAAGTGCCGAGGCGCATGCCTGAAGCGCACGCTGAGATTCGATAAGTCCCGTATATTCTTCATTCATGTCAACGTTCGACTGTTCAAGATGGTTCTGGTACACCGTAGGTGCATCGACATCCTCGGCTGCGTCAGCCACGAACATTCCGTTGTCGAATTTCTTTATCGCAGTACCCTCCGCAGGTGCGGTAACGAGTATTCTGTCAACAAAGACCCCTTCGTTGTCATAAACAAGTCCGTGAGGAGTTATCGTATAGTCCGATCCTCCCACACGCAGATCGCCGTTTCTGCCCTGCACTCTGCCTATTCCCTCGAGTACAAGGTATCCTTCGGCATCTATATTGAAATTTCCGTTTCTCGTAAGATATGTATTGTTGTTTCCGGCTATATTGAAATAGCCTCTTCCCACAAGTGCCATGTCGTAAGGATTTTCAGTTTCCTTAAGATAGCTTTCGTCGAAGATAGTCTCGACCTCTTCAGTATAGATGGCCGGATCACCTTCTCCGATTCTGTGGTACACCCCGTTTTCCAGTCTTGTCAGGAAGTTGTGCTCGTAGGTGGTGGAAACCATCCTCTGTGCCCTGTATCCTGCTGTCTGGTTGTTTGCTATGTTGTTGCCTATGATGTTGACGTTCCTCTGCTGGTTCAGAATTCCCGAACCTGCTGTGTAGAATCCTGTTAGCATATGATCTACCCCCTGTTAATCATGTCCTGCTATTTTTTTAAGTATTCCTCGATGATCGCCTTTATCTTTGAAACCGCCTTTGTGCATATCTGTGAAACACGCTGAACGCTTATTTCAAGGACCTGTGAAATCTCACTGAGATTGAGGTTCTCGTAGTAGTAAAGCGTTACGACCAGTCTTTCACGTTCGCCCAGCGATTCAATGGCCGAAGCAAGTTTCTCCCTCAGTTCATTTTTAAGATACTGCTTTTCCGGCGTGCTGTAGTCGCTTGTAGCCGAATCGAGCAGCGTACCCATCTGGTTTACATTCTGGATCAGTTCCTCGAAGGAATATGTCACCGCACCGGCGACTTCGTTGTTGTACTGTCTGAGCTTTGCCACGGAAATTCCGAGCTTTGCAGCCAGTTCTTCCTCTGTAGGCTGTCTTTTGAGTTCCGCATACAGCTCGCTTGTCGCATTTGCGATCTCCTTGGCAGCGTTTCTTACTCTGCGCGGTATCCAGTCCTGCTTTCTTACAAGGTCAATAACCCCGCCGCGGACTCTCATGAACGCATAGGACTCAAACTTCATTCCTTTTGCGCCGTCAAATTTTTCGACACAGTCAATAAGTGTCATCATGCCGTGGCTGACCATATCCTCGACCTGTGCATAGCCCTGTGCAAGACCACGAAGCTGCATTGCAGCTGTCCTTGCTATGTAGCTGTAGTTCATCACCAGCTCATTTCTTATCCTTACGTCACCGGTCTGGCGGTACTGGGCCATAAGTGCTGCCGCCTGTTCCTCAGTAAGTCTGTTATCCCCTTTGTTTTCAGAAACTCCTGATACACTGCTCAAGATTGATCACCACCTTACGAATTATCAGCTGATCTGGCTGCTGTCATTTTTCAGACTAAGGGACGTCCTGTCCCCTGCAGCTTAAATGGCAATATTGCCAAGGGCCTGTATCTGGACCTGTGTGTCAATTTCGCTGAAAGATAAAACTGCAATGTTAGGATAGAACTGGTCGATAAGCTTCTTGAAGTAAACTCTTACGATCGGAGATGTAAGAATTACCGGAGTCTGTACCAGTTCCTTTACTCTGTCCACCTGTTCAGTAGTAGCATTGATTATCTTCTGGATGCTCTGCTGATCAAGTGCAAGGTAGGAGCCGTTATCAAGTTTCTTTACTGCTCCCATTATCATATTTTCAACGCTCGTGTCGAGGCTTATTACCTTCATCTGGTTAGCCTCGGTGAAGCGGCGTGAAATTGTTCTCTTAAGTGCCTGTCTTACATACTCGGTAAGCATGTCCGTATCTTTGATCTTCTGACCGTAGTCACCGAGAGTTTCGAGAATGGTCTCAAGATCACGTATCGGAACATCTTCCTGAAGGAGTCTGCAGAGCACCTTCTGAAGTTCATTTACTGAAACAACTGCCGGAACTGTGTCGTTCACTATGGCAGGATTTGTTTTCTTCAGATTTTCGAGCATATTGTTTATCTCGGCACGGTTGAGTATCTCATAGGCGTGAGACTTGATGACCTCGGAAAGATGTGTGATGATGACTGATACCGGATCGATGAGTGTGTAGCCGAGAAGTTCTGCCTTTACCTTCTGCTCCTCGCTTATCCACTTCGCCTTGATACCGAAAGCCGGTTCAATGGTTTCGATGCCGTCGATGACGTCATCCTTTTCCGAAGGTGCAAGACCGAGATAATGGTCTACCAGAATGTCACCCTTAGCCACTTCCTCACCCTTTATGCAGATGGAATACTGGTTAGGATTGATTCTGGAGCTGTCCTTTAACTGTACCGGCGGAATGATCATACCCATGTCGAGAGCGTACTGTTTTCTGAACATTACAACTCGGTCAAGGAAGTTACCGCCGCTCGCCTCATCTACAAGAGGGATAAGGCTGTATCCGAATTCGATACGGAGCTGCTCAACATTGAGAAGTCCGTAAAGATTGTCTATGTTTCTGTAATAAGCCGCCTCGGAAACGATCTCTTCCGAAGGAAGGCCTTCATCCATAACACCCGTATCAGGAGCAGGCTTTGCCTTTTCCTTTCTGCCGAGCATTATTCCGCAGCCGATGAGCATCGCGGAAATGAGGATGAGCTGTACCGGCGGAAATCCTACAAACATCAGGAAGAGCATTGCAATACCTGAGATTATAAGAACGCGCGGCTGTGAGAAGAATGTTCTCTTGAAGTCTTCGTTGAGTTCATCTTCAGCAGATGAACGTGTAACGATCATACCTGTTGATACCGAAATAAGAAGAGCCGGTACCTGTGACATAAGACCGTCACCTACTGTAGCAACGGAATAAGTCTGGAGAACGTCGTCAACACCGGTCATGGCACCGATTACGATACCGCCAACAAGGTTGATGACTGTTACGACGATCGACATGACCGAGTCTCCCTTTACGAACTTGGAAGCACCGTCCATGGCTCCGAAGAAAGCAGATTCACGCTGGATCTTCTCACGTCTTTTTCTTGCCTCGTCTTCAGTGATGGTACCTGCATTCAGGTCGGCATCGATAGCCATCTGCTTACCAGGCATAGCATCGAGGGTGAATCGTGCCGATACTTCAGCAACTCGTTCCGAACCCTTGGTGATAACGAGCATCTGTACGAGAACTATGATAAGGAATATTACAAGACCGACTGCAACATTTCCTCTGATAACAAACTGTCCGAATACTTTTACGACTTCACCGGCATATCCTGCATTGGTAAGAATGGAACGTGTTGATGAGATGTTAAGCCCCAGTCGGAAAAGTGTGGTGATGAGAAGAAGAGTAGGAAAAATAGAGAATTCAAGAGGTTCCTTGACGTACATTGACATCATCAGGATGACCAGTGAAAGTCCGATCTGGAAAATAAACAAAAAGTCGAGAATAAAAGTCGGAAGCGGAATGATAAGAAGAAAAACTATAAGAACGACGAACGCCGTTACTACGTTACTGGATAAACTTGAAAACTTCTTCAACTTAACTCAAATCCCTTTCATCCTGATATCTGACTAAACCCTTAAGCCGCCCCCGCGGCACCGGGCACTGTAAACTTTTCTGAGGTGATGATCCTTATCTGTCAGGCAGATTCGGATTCATCTTTGCTGTAAATGTGGGCGAGTATCTCTGCCACCGGATTGTAGAATTCCTTTGGTATCTCCATGCCGACTTCAACTGAAGCGTACAGAGCTCTTGCAAGAGGAACATTTTCCACTACAGCTACTTCATTTTCTTCGGCGATCTTTATGATCTTAAACGCAATATTGTCCTGACCCTTCGCTACGACTACAGGAGCATTTGCGTTCTCACGGTCGTACTTAAGCGCAACGGCAAAGTGAGTAGGGTTCTTGATGACAACGTCCGCTGTAGGAACGTCAGCCATCATTCTTCGCTGTGATATCTCACGCTGCTTCTGCTTGATACGGCCCTTGATCTGCGGGTCACCTTCGATGTTTTTATATTCTTCTTTTACTTCCTGTTTTGTCATTCGCAGATTTTTGAAATACTGGAATCTTTGATACATATAGTCTCCTACAGCAACAGCTGCAAAAGCTATAAGTACTTTATTTATTATATCAGAAATTACGTTTCCTGTAAATACTGCAACGTCCTCAATTGAGCTGTCTATTAATTTCGGCAGATTGCTCAATTGTCCGGCAATGCAGATGTATATAATGCATATGAGAAGAGCGATTTTAAGTATCGACTTCAGCACTTCCACGAATCCCTTAAGCGAAAACAGTCGTTTAATGCCCTGCAGTGGATTCATTCGGTCGAATTTCGGTTTCAGCGACTTGAAATTGACAAGCAGCTTGGTCTGTGCCATGGTTATAATGGAACCGGCAAATCCGACTATGAGAAGAAGCGGAAAAGCGCATATGCCGTACTTTATTCCAAGCCAGATGAACATGTCCTGAAGATCGTTTCCGTTCAGGCGTTCCATGGTGCCTATTCTGTGGAGCTGATCGGTCATGACTTCTGTCACCTGTGAACTTATAAGAGAGTAAAGAAACTTGAAAGCGTAGAAAGAAACCACCATGGTGATGGCAATAGTGACTTCCTTACTTTGGGGTACGTTACCCTCTTTCCGGGCGTCCTGAAGCTTTTTCCCGGTAGGCTGTTCGGTTTTTTCTCCTGATGACTCCGCCACTTGTCGATCCCCCCTTTATAAACCGTATAGTGTGTGCTGTAAATCAGTATGATTCAAAAGATACGAATCTGGTTTTATCAGTATCCGCTATGAAACAAGAATATTCAGCGCTTCTTCCAGATTGTCAAACATGACGATTATGTAGTTTTCAACGAAAACCGTTATCGGTGCAGCAAGCACGAAAAGCATCGTTATGGCAAGCAGTATCTTGAACTGCATGTTGATAACGAAAACGTGTATCTGCGGAATGAGTTTCATGAGAATACCCATTCCCATCTCGAGCACGAATTCCGTCGCTACAAACGGAAACGCGAGACGCACCGCCAGTGAGAACACTGAGATGAAAATGTCGATACCAAAGCCCGCAGCCGCCTGAATATTAATATTTGTGGCACCCGCAGGTATGAGATCATAGGAATCGATGACCAGCTTTATAAGCACAAGATGGCTGTTGGTTACAAAAAAATATGCCATATATACGAGATTGATAAGGTTTCCGGTAAAGGCGGACTGTACCCCCGTACCCGGATCCATGACCTTGGCCATGGAAAGACCGAACTGCATATCAAGTATATCGCCTACATAAGCCAGCATATAGAAAAAAATATTAAAAATATAGCCAAGGAACAGTCCGACGATTATTTCCGCCGCTATCCCTAAGGCAAGATCCGCCGTGTCCATATGTGCCGGTACAGGTACCAGAGGCGCAAGCAGGACCGTGGCGAAAAAAACTATACCCGTTCTCGCCATTGCCGGAACACCCTTTCGCGTAATAACGGGGTTGAATCCTATCAGGACCGCAAACCGGACAAAGACAAGAACATAGATATAAAGATTGTCGATAATGATATTAAGCTCAGTCAAGGAAGCACCTACATTCCTGCTATCTTGTCAAAGATCATGTCAAAGAACTCGGTTATTATGCGTATCATCCAGGAACCGAGCACCAGAAGCATGAGGGCGATGACAAGTACCTTCGGAACGAAGGTAAGTGTCTGCTCGTGGATCTGAGTTGCCGCCTGAAAGATTGCGACCAGAAGACCGATGACAATGCTTGCAATAAGGACCGGAGCCGCGAGCTTGAACGAAGCGTACATGGCGTTCATGAAAAGATCAAGTATTTCTTCTTCTGTCATATGTCACACCCCTTTACGCTAATTGAAGCTCACTATGAGTGATTCGATAAGCAGATTCCAGCCGTCGGCAACTATGAAGAGCATGAGCTTGAACGGCAGCGAGATCATCGCCGGCGGAAGCATCATCATACCCATTGCCATAAGGGTACTGGAAACTACCAGGTCTATTATAAGAAACGGTATGTAGATAAGGAAGCCGATAAGGAAGGCTCTCTTGAGCTCGCTTGTGATAAAAGCCGGAGCGATTATAAAAATGCTGAGTTCAGTAAGCTTTTCCTGTGAGTCGTAGTCTGCCTCAGTTACAATACCCTGTGCGTCGGCAAGTGAAAGGAACATATCCAGATCCTCGTCGTACACCTGCTTGAGCATGAATATCTTAAGCGGTTTCTGACCTTCATTCAGCGCCTCTTCCAGCTGGATGGTACCAGCCTTGTACGGATCGTATGCGTTTGTCTTGATCTCGGAAAATACCGGGAACATGATGAAAATGGTCAGAAAAAGTGCAAGGCCTGTCACTACCTGGTTCGGCGGTGAATTGGCAACACCCATGGCATTTCGCAAAAACGCAAACGAGATGACAAGACGTGTAAAGCACGTCAGCATCATCAGAAAAGTTGGTATAAGCGCTATAAATGCAAGCAGAAACAGCAAATCAAGCGTACTTGACCCGCTGTCAGCCACGCCTGAATTCAAGTCTATTGAAATTGACGGTGATTCCGCTGCGGAGACACCTTGTATAAGGAACCCGGAAAGGCCGATGCTTAGTGCCAGACTGAGCAGAAAACCTATAACGAGCTTGATTCTTCGTCTGTTCCGGAGAACGTTATTTGTTTTCATCATTTTTGTTCTCCTTCTGTTTCAGATTACTCATTTTTTCACTCAGCACGTTTTTAAAGGCTCCTATAAGATCCGAAGAAAATGGCGCTGCAGCACCTTCCTCCGGAATAGTAAGCTCGTTTTCATCAACATCGCATATGTACTCCATGTGGTCTCTGCTGAGTCCCACGAGTACTGTTTTACTCCCTGCCTTTACTATCATAAGCACCTTGTCAGGGGCAAGACTTAAGGAGTCGATTATCTTTAAGTTCTTACCGCTCATCCCGCTGCTTATGGAATATTTTTTCCCTATAAATTTCGTTGTCAGATATGCAAGATAAAGTATTGCCGCAAAGAGAACTATGGTAAATAAAACCGTTATTACTCTTCCTGCTGCTGATCCGTTCAAATTTCTACCTCCGAAAATGTCCTTACTCTGTTTCCTCTTCCTCTGCGCCTTCGACCTCTTCCGCCGGCTCCTCTGCAGGTTCTTCCGGCTGGTCGTTAAGGTTTTCAAAAGGTGCTGGCTTCGGTTCCGGTTCAGGACGTTTTTCCTTTTCTCTGGCAGCCTTCTCTTCGGCAGCTTTTTCAGCATCAGTCATGAATCTTCTGTTCGAGATTATCTCGGTGATCCTGACGCCGAAATTATCGTCTATTACTATTACGTCTCCGCGTGCCACCGTCTGATTGTTTGCAATAACATCGACCGGAGCACCGGCCTGCTTTTCCAGACGGATTATTGAGCCCTGCCCTAAATTGAGCACGTCTCTCATACGGAGTTTAGCCCTTCCAATCTCTACGCGGACATCAAGCGGAACGTTCATAAGCAGAGGTGTGTAGTCCTCTGACTTCGTCACTTTTCCGTTTTCACCCGCAGAAAAATCCGGAAATGTAGCTTCCTTTACATTAATACTTTTTGTCTTCATCTAACATCTCTCCATGACACTTACGATTATATGCCGCATTTTTTTGCGGTCTGCAGCAAGCCCTTCAGAAAATGAATAAACGCAGGAGCAGGGGGATATAGTTATCCCCCTTAAACTCACTGCTTTAAAATCATTATTAAGAAAACACTGATCATGCCGTAAATCCGGCTTCGCCGGATTTACGGAGGGGGATTTGCGGGGCTTCGCCCCGGTCCCCCACGCTGATTTATAAATAAATCAGCGTTTCCTTAAATGCTTACTGTGGAATTCCCCCTGATTTCTGAGTTCCTGTGTCGAAAGATGCGCCCATTGCTCTAAGAAAATCTGAATTTCGTGAAAGTTCACTGTTCTTATTGATAATAGCTATCTCAACACGTCGGTTCTGGGAACGGCCTTCCTCGGTATCGTTGTCTGCGATCGGGAAGTTGTTTCCGAGTCCCATCGGAAGCAGCATCGTCGAAGGTATGCCGGAGTTGTATTCAAAATAGTTTGAAATGTTTCCGGCACGTTCGGACGAAAGAAGTCGTGAATCGACTTCCGAATACGGGCTCTTGGCCGTGTGTCCCTTGATCATAATAAGTGATATGTCATCCTGAACACTGGCAAAGCATTCACCAAGGAATTCGAGAACTTTCTCGCTTTCCGGCTTGATGACTGCGCTGTCCGGTTCAAAAATTACATTGTCCTTGAACTGAATAAAAATGTTTTTCGCATTTTCTGAGTCGGACTCGTCAGTAGATCCGTCCATCGGTTTCTCCTGCTGTCCTGCATCTCCCTCGCTGCCTTCTTCTCCTGCAGCGGCCTCTTCCATTGCATCGGCTGACTGCTGGAGCATTATGCTGTTGCTTAGGTCATTGTCCTCAAGGTAGGTCATGATCTTTTCATACAGCTGATCCATTGCGGAGTTGTAAATGGTACCGTCCTGAGGGTTTTCATCCTCGAACTGACCGATGAAAACGCCGTTGCCGCCCTTTTTACCGTTAAGGTCCGATTCCTCGAAAACGACCATGTCCACTTTTTCATCACCGTTTACATTGAAGGCTGAAACAAGTGCATTCCACTTTTCCTCAACGATGGAAGACATACTATAAAGCATTACGAAAAACGTAAGAAGCAGTGTTACCATGTCGCCATAAGTATCCATCCAGCTTCCGCCACTTTCTTCCTCTGCCTGTTTTCTCGCCATAATAACACCCCCTGTCCCTCAAAGGAACGAATGTTTTTCTTACTTTTCCTTATCCTTTTTGCCGCCCTTCTGGCCTGTCTTTGAAGGAAGAAGACGCATAAGCTTTTCTTCAATGAACTGAGGGTTGTCGCCGTCCTGAATGGACTGTACACCTTCGCTTATTATAACCTTGCAGAGCATTTCTTCCTCATGTCTCTTTTTAAGCTTGTTTGCAACAGGCTTACCCATGAGGTTCGCCATGATAACGCCGTAGAATGTTGTAACAAGGGCAACCGCCATGTTAGCAGCAAGCGCGTCGGCATCTGACATGTTCGCAAGAAGGTTGATAAGACCGATAAGTGTACCCGCCATACCGAAGGCAGGAGCAAATTCAGCCATTTTCATGTAAAAGCCCTGTGCCTGGGAGTGTCGGTCTTCCAGGTAATCAAGCTCGGTCTCAAGTACCTGCTTGATCTTTTCAGGTTCTACTGAGTCGATTACAAGCATGAGGGCGTTTTTCATGAACTGATCCTCACAGCTGTTCATCTTCTCTTCAAGTGCGAGAAGTCCGTTGATTCTGGCTTCCTTGGCAAATTCGGTTATCTGTTCAATATATGCGACCGGATTGTATTTCGGAGGCATAAATACTATCTTGAGGTGTTTAGGTATATTCTTGAAAATTGATGCCGGATAGGAAATAAGCATGGCACCTATTGTACCGCCCACAACGATGGCAAGTGAACCATAGTCGATAAATCCCTTTAACTGGGCAACAATGAGTGTGGTCTTACCTGTATCCGGGTCAGTACCCATCATGATACTTACAATTACAAGGGCGAAGGCAAGAACATATCCAATAATCGACAGTATATCCATAAAGCACTGTCCTCCTAATTGTTACCGTTCAGAATACCTGATAAAATACTCCTGCGATAATCAGTGGTAAGACTGACAACCATATCCGAAGGTTCCTTTACGATGTATACATTGCCGTTCGAAAGCCTTATCGTGGTATCAGGGTTTTCCTGAATGGTCTCAATAAGATCGCAGTTTAGTACGAATTTTGTTCCGTTTAGTTTTGTAAGTGTTATCATAATATTCTGACACCCTTTATTAAGAATTTAAAAAGCACAAGAGAGGCGGCCTTGTTTTCCCCGAGTTCCGGCCGTCTCTCCCGTTTATTAAGTTTTAAAAATTATCTTATCTCTTGAGGTTGATAAGTTCTTCAAGCATTGTATCTGATACAGTGATTACACGTGATGAAGCCTGGAATCCACGCTGTGTCATGATCATGTCTGAGAATTCATTTGAAAGGTCAACGTTTGAAGCTTCGAGAGTTGAAGCCATGATCTGACCTGTACCTTCTGTACCAGCCTGTACAATTCTTGGTTCGCCAGAGTTAAGAGATTCTTCAAAGTATGTGCTGCCGACTTTCTGAAGACCAGCCGGGTTAGCGAATGTAGCAAGGTCGATACGACCGAGTTCAACGATACCGTAAATATCGTGTACACCAATAAGGCGTCCGTTCTGATCGATAGAAATGCTTGTAAGATTAGCAACAGTCTGCTCACCGCCTTCAGTACCGCCTGTAAGCTTGAACGCTGTCTGGCCAAGGCCAAGACACTTTGATGGTTCGCTAGCTGTCATCTCTACAGCAGCTGGATTAGTAGTTCCGGCTGTAACTGCAGCCTGAACTACATTAGGATCTGGAATAGTATACGTTGTTATGCCAAGCACTGGTGGGTCGGCAGTAGGATCATCACCAGTCGTCTCACTTACACCCTGACTTTTTAATGTAGCAGCACTTGGATATGAAATTACAAACTCATCACCAGGCTGACCACTTGACATAAGAATACTACCAGCACTGCTGAGATGATCTGCCTCTACCTTACCAGTATAATTACCTATTGTAATTGTAAGAATATCCTCGTCCTTATCGTTATCATGACTCAATACAGCACTAAAAGAGCCATTACCGCCCTTGAAATTCTCACCAACAGACTCTACTTTAAACATATTCTTAAGACTATTGCTTAATTTGATTTCACCTGGAACATATCCGAAATTTGAGCTAACAATTTCAGAGCCCTTTAATGGCCTAGCAGCACCAGTTGAGTCCTGGAATTTCTCATCTTCAGGTGCCATTTCTATTGTAAATTCACCAGCTGGATGTTCAACCCCTCCGTTTGCAGCTTTAATAGCCTCATTAAGCGCCGTGTTAATAGCATCAACATCATCGAACTCTTCATTTGAATTAACTGTAACAGTAATGGAGTCACCTGAGATTTTAGCACTCATCTTCTGTCCTGCAGGAAGCGATGAACTCTGAACGAAAGTAAAGCTTACATTACCCTTGTTTGTAGGATTAGATGAAGTAATAGTGTAATCAACGTTATTAATCATTGTATTTACGCTTGCTGTAGATGCATCAAGGTAAGGAAGCTGTACCTGAATCTTCTCTGATGACGGAGGAAGTGTTGTGTCGCTTCCGTTTACGCCGAGTACGAAGTTACCGTTTACGTCAACGAGATTACCTTCTGCATCGATATCAAGCATACCAGCCTTGGTGTACATGATGTTTCCGTCAGCTCCCATTACCTGAAGGAAACCTTCACCCGCGATTGCTATGTCAAGACCATAACCAGTTGATGACATTGCAGATGTCTTGGTGTTTGTATCGATACTGCCGACTAAGTTACCGTAACCGATCTGCTTAGCGTTTGTACCACCTGTGTTACCTGTAGACGCTGTAGCTGTCTGTGTTGTCTGATAGTAAACATCCTTGAAAGTAGCTCTGTCAGACTTGAAGCCGTATGTACCTACGTTTGCGATGTTGTTACCGATAACGTCCATTTTTGTCTGCTGTGTCTTAAGTCCTGCAACACCTGAATATAATGATCTTATCATAATTAAACCCCCTGAAAATTTAAAAAATTGTTTTTGTTTTCGAACACGCTGTCCGGAAGTTATGCCCTGCTCCCCCGAGCTTTCGGGCACGTTAAGCGGATCAGCAAATTTTTTAAATATTTCACGGTGCATCCGGAGCCGTCTGTCGGTCGGGCTCCGGTAAAGCTTCCTTAAAAGGTCCGGCTTTAAACTACTACTGCACCGTCAATATTTGTGAATACATTACCCTGTAACTCATCGTTTGCTACAGTGGTTATCACCATGTTATTCTTGACGCTTACGAGATATGCCGCTTTGTCAATAAGAATAAGTGTATCGTCTAACCCCTTTTCTTCTGCAAGCTTAATACCCTCGTTAAGCCTTTCAAGGTTCTCGCCTGAAATATCGATATTTCTCTGGAGAACACGGTTCATTGCGTGCTTGGAAAAATTAACACCTATCGTATTAAGTGCCAGATTGTCAAACGCAGCCTTTGATTCAGTGACGTTTGTCTTGTTCATCTGAGCTTCAAGTATTGACTTGAATGACTCTTCAGGTACCGTTTCAGTATACTCAGTCGGTATCTGAGGAATACCAGTTGTTATCGGTGTACTTAACCGTCGCAGTGTTAAATAATCATCCATGTTCACACTCCCTTTCTGCGGTATTGATTACCCCATGGCAGCTTCTGCAGCCGCTAACAGATCTTCTTCGATCTGATAATTCGGTGCCGGTTGTGTGTCTGCCTGTGTCAGGTTCCCTCCTGTAGTGTCTGCCGCCTGATATGCGGTTTCCGAAGTGTTTACAGTCTCTGTCTTTTCGGCTTCAGCTTCTTCGCCTGCTCCTACTGACATTATCTGCTTCATTGTAAAAGTCTGTCCGTTTACCACAAGCTGATAATCGTTGTCCTTTTTCTGAATCTCCGAAACAACACCTGTTTCCTTTACCATATTTCCGTTTGAGTACTTTGACGCTGTTACAGTTTTGCCTATCATGCTCATTGCGTAATTGCTCTGACTGTAGCTTGCCATTTCCTGCATTGCCTGAAGTGTTGAGTACTGGGTCATCTGAGTCATAAACTGGCTGTCATCCAGCGGATTGGTAAAATCCTGATTGGTGAGCTGTGTTATCATCAGTGTGAGGAAGTCGTCGAATCCGAGGTTTCCCTCTTCACCAGTGGTATATTCGATACCGTACTTCTTCGCCAGATTCTCTGCCTTAGGCGTATCAGAATTCGCCGAACCTATGAGGTCCAGATAATTTCTGTCGGAAACACTGTTTACTGCCATCCTTATTCACTCCCTTTCTTATCCTTTAAGATCTGTCTTAAATATCAGATAAATCTGTTAAGGATCGTACCCCCGAGTATTGAAGGCATCATTTCCACTGAATTCTCATCCTCTTCGAATGTGTCATCAGCAAAATTGTTTGTGTTTCTTGCGTGGCCGTTTCTGTGGCCTGTTTCTTCACTGCTGTTTCTGTATTCCTGTCCCCCGCTCATCATGTTCTGAAGTGCGTCCTCAGGTTTACGGTATTCAACAGTTTCGATCTCTGCGTTGTGAACTTTGAGCTGATCCTGCAGCACATCAAGGTCACGGTTGAGTAAAGCAGCTGTTTTCCTGTCAGATGCTATCATCTTTACAAGAACTGAGCTTTCGGATTTTATAAGCTTTACAGTTATCTCGCCGAGTCCTTCAGGATTGAGTCTGATTACAAAGTGCTTTCTGTTCTTTATAATGCTTTCATCAAGTGCTCTGTAGGTCTGGTGTGCTATCTGTCTTTCTGCAAGGTGGTCGCTCATCATGCTGTCCGTGTTAATGAAATTAAACGGTGTGAGTGTTACTGCACCCTGTACAAGCTTTTCAAATTCGCTTATGCTTTCGTCATCCTTAGCCTGTGAGTTTACGCGTTCTGAAGGCTTTGCTTCTGTTTTAAAGGTTCCGTTTCCTTCGAGTGAAGTATTGTTTTCACTTTCAGACTCTGAACCGAAGCCGCTTTCATGTGAATTAGCTCTTATTTCAGACGTCAGATCCTTATTTTCCGTTTTTTCTCTTATTTCCTGTGTGAACTGTGCCTTTGTTTCTCTGAACGGTCTGCTTTCTGCCTTTACATTTGCTGTAACTGCAGTTTCTGCGGTCTCAGTCATGATCTCCGGCGCTTTCACTGTTTCAGTTCCGTTAATTGTTCCGGCTTCTGCTCTGATTTCCGGTTCTGCCTTAATTTCAGGTCTCTCAGTTATCTTCGCTTCTGCTCTGATCTCTGGTCTTACGCTGATCTCCGGTGTTCCGTCAATCTTTGTTTCTGCCTTTAAAATCGGTTCTGAATGGTTCTCTGATGCCCGCTTCGCCATTGCTTCAGCACTGAACTCTGAACTGATCTCAGGTGTTTCAGTAGTCTTTGCTTCTGCTCTGATTTCCGGTTCAGCCTTGATCTCTGGTGCCTCAGTTACCTTTGCTTCCGCTCTGATTTCTGGTTCAACCTTGATTTCAGGTTTCTCAGTTACCTTCGCTTCCGCTCTGATTTCTGGTTTAGCCTTGATTTCAGGTTTCTCAGTTACCTTCGCTTCCGCTCTGATCTCTGGGTCTGCCTTGATCTCTGGTGTCTCAGTTACCTTTGCTTCCACTCTGATCTCTGGATCTGCCTTGATTTCAGGTGTCTCAGTTATCTTTGCTTCTGCTGTGCTCTCTGGTTCTGCCTTGATTTCAGGTGTCTCAGTTACCTTCGCTTCCACTCTGATTTCTGAATCAGCCTTGATTTCAGGCGTTTCAGTTACCTTTGCTTCTGCTGTGTTTACTGGTTCTGCCTTGATCTCTGGTGTCTCAGTTACCTTTGCTTCCGCTCTGATCTCTGGCTCTGCCTTGATCTCTGGTGTTTCAGCTATCTTCGCTTCTGCTCTGATTTCTGAATCAACCTTGATTTCAGGTGTTTCAGCTATCTTTGCTTCTGCTTTGATTTCTGAACCAACTTTGATTTCAGGCGTCTCAGTTACCTTTGCTTCTGCTTTGATTTCTGAATCAACCCTGATTTCAGGTGTCTCAGTTACCTTTGCTTCCACTCTAATTTCTGGGTCTGCCTTGATTTCAGGTTTCTCAGTTACCTTTGCTTCTGCTCTGATTTCTGGTTCAACCTTGATCTCTGGTGTTTCAGCTACCTTTGCTTCCGCTCTGATTACTGGTTCAGCCTTGAGTTCAGGTGTTTCAGTTACCTTCGCTTCCGCTCTGATCTCTGGTTCAGCCTTGATCTGAGATGTTTCAGATGCTTTTGCTTCTGCTCTGATTTCCGGCATTACCTTCATTTCAGGCTTTTCGGCTACCTTCGCTTCTGCTTTGATCTCTGGGTCTGCAGTGATTTCAGTTTTTCCGGTTATCTTTGCTTCTGCTCTGATCTCCGGTTCTGACTTAATTTCATTTTTCTCAGTTTCCTTTGCATTCGCTGTGGTATTCGGTATTACCCTCATCTCAGGTTCTTCCGTTACCTTTGCCTCTGCTCTGATCACCGGTGTTTCCTTCATTTCCGGCTTTTCGATTACCTTTACTTCCGCTCTGATCTCCGGTTCTGACTTGATTTCAGGTTTTTCAGATATCTTTGCTTCTGCTCTGACATCTGTGTCGCCCTTAATTTCAAAGTTTCCGGTTATCTTCGCTTCAGTTCCGGTCTCCGTTTCTGCCTTAATCTCTGGGTTTACGGTAACCTTAGCATCTGCCACGGCCTGCGGCGCTGTCTTCATTTCAGTTTCACGTACAACATTCGCTCCTGCTTCTGTTTCCGTGCTAACCTTATTCTGAAGTTCTGCCGTAACCGGCCCTGTTCCTTCGGATCCTGTTTTCCCCGTGGATCCTTGTGGTGCATCTGTTTTGTCGTTTTCCTGCGGACTAAATTCCTTCGGTCTGACATCCTGCCGTGGTGTGGTTTCCGGTGTTTCCTTAGCACTGAATTCAGTTTCAGTCTTTACCTGGTTTTCAGCTTTCACTTCAAACCCGTTCTGGACCTTCGCTTCATTCTGTACTTGAAAAGCATTTCCGTCATTTACCTCTGCCATGACTGTGTCACTGACTTCCGGCTCTTTACCTGCCGGTAAAACAACCCCTTGCACTGAGTTTTCGACATGGTGTGCAGTTTCAGTTTTCGTTTCATTCCTTACCGGTGATCCGGCGGTCTGAATCGCTCCTGAAACAGCTTCA
>JBGUVZ010000445.1:0-2839 GCA_045220685.1 Oscillospiraceae bacterium
AGTAGATGGTTCTTTTGTCCTTAAGAAGATTGCTGTAGCTTCCGGCCATTTCTGTGCCGTATGGTTCGTAGTAACCATATTCAAGCATTACTGAAAGAAATCCGTTTCTGATTATGATATCTGCCATTATACCGCCTGCATCGATAACGTTCTTTGAATGCGAACGGGCAGCTTCGTATGAATAGTCATTTTCACCGCGGTCAGATTTAATCTTGTTTATGGCTTCTTTTATATCAGCGTTTATTCTGTCTTCAAATTCCTTGTCTTCAAGGAAGCAAATCTGATAGCAGCCGTCTTTAACAGTAAAGCAGCTTTCAAAATCTGAAAGTGAGGAGTATTTAGCGTCCTCTGTCTCTTCAGGTCTTACTCTGACAGTGCTTATATCAGGAAGCTTTTCTTCAGGTTCGGTTACAACAGGTTCAGTGACTTCAGGTGCTTCTGTAACAACGCTTGTTTCTGTTACAGCGACGTTGCTGTCATCAGGTTTTACTACGATATTCTGGTCGTTGCTGCATCCGTTAAGTGATAATGAAGCCGTGACAAGAAGTGCCGAAGCCATCAGAAAGGTCACGTGTTTTCTTATAGAACTCATATTTGCCTCTTTCATTGAAAAAATAGTTGTGCTTTAGGTGCATAGTATTGATAAAATCGTTTACCATGTCGGAAAAACATCAAAATCATATGCACATATATTAATTGTAACACAATGGCGTCGGGTTTTCAAGAATTATTTATGAAAGCGTGATATTTTTATGACGGAAAAATCTTCTGATGTTTTCTGTAAAACTGATATACTTTAAATATCTGTTTTATCTGATGCGTTGACTATTAATCGTTTTTATGATATAATATATATAGTTTATCGTTGATTTAGTTTCTGATTTTAGGGATGATCAACAAAGGGGGATACTGCTATGGCAGCTTTGGAGAAGATCCATAATGAAGAGGTGCGAAGGGGTATACGGCAGGGACTTTTTTTTACTCTTGCCGGGATCGCACTGAATTTCGCAGGTTACTTTCTGACCGGTCTGTTCGGAACACCGTTCAGGCTTCGTTCGCTTGGAACTGTTTCCTCGACCATGTTCGGGGGCTATCTTCCGGGGATACTGGCTGGTTTTATAACAAATATTATTCTCAGTCTTGATGATTACACTGAGATCTCATACGGTTTTCTGAACCTTATGGACGCTATTCTGACATATAATTTTATTCAGAGAAAGCTGTTCACAAAGTACAGAAAAATGCTTCTTACTATACCTATCTATGCGATCATTCCGGGTGTATGCTGCTATGTGGTGGCTATACTCCTGAAAGCGCCTCATGATCCGATTCATATTCTGGTTTTATGGGAGCTTATCGACAAGATCATTACCGTGCATATTGCTTATTTTGCACTTAAGTACATTCCGGAAAAGCTTCACATTCAGCTTGTTTCTTCGATATATACTTGTCCGGAACGGCAGAGAAACCGAATTATGTCTATCCGTACCAAGCTTCTTCTGCTTGTTACAAGTATGTGCATCATGCTTGCAGGTTCAATTACCGGTATCAGTTATCTTCAGTTCCGTGATGAAACGGTCAACGATCATATCAGAAACGGGCAGGGCGCAATCACACTGATGAAGGAAAAGCTTGATCCCGAAAAGATCGGCTACTATATAGAAAAAGGACATGATGCTGAAGGATATGATGAGATACTTGATTATTATTCAAAGCTTCGTGATGCGTTTCCGGATATCGAGTACATTTATGTTTACAGGATGCTTGAGGACGGAGTAGTTGTTGTATTTGACGTTGACACCGATGAATGGAATGGCGATGAACCAGGTCAGCTGATCGAATACGAAACTGCACTTGAGAAGGATAAAGAGAAGTTTATAGCCGGAGAAGAAGTGGAGCCGACTATTTCAAATGATCTTTACGGTTTTGTACTTTCGGTTTATGAACCAGTTTATAACAGCCAAGGCGAAGTCGTGTGCTATGCATGCGTTGATTTTTCGATGGATGTGCTTAACAAGTACGCTTCGACTTACATCATCCGTACCATGACCATGTTTTTAAGCTTTGTCTTTCTGATATTTGCACTCTGCATCAAGCTGATGGAACGCAATATCATCTGGCCGGTAAATGAGATGGCCTACTGTACAAGCACGTTTTCCTATGACAATGAGGAAGAACGTCAGAGAAACGTAAACCGTCTGCATGCTCTTAAAATATATACCGGTGACGAGATTGAAAATCTTTACTGTGCTTTTACAAAAGCAGTTGAAGATATTATGGAATACGTTGAGAATCTTCGTGAAGCAAAATCTGAAGTGCATAACATGGAAGAAAAGGTCACAAGGATTAGCGAGGAAGCGACTACTGATGCTCTTACCGGAGTAAAGAACAAGAACGCTTATCAGAAGATGCATGACCAGCTTACCGCATCTATTGAAAACGGTACAGCGGAATTTGCCATTGTTATGGTAGACCTTAATCATCTTAAGAAGATAAATGATAATTACGGTCATGAACACGGAGACCATTATATTAAGGGTGCGTGCAGCATAATCTGTGAGCTGTTTAAGAATTCACCGGTTTTCCGTTTCGGAGGTGATGAGTTTGTAGTTGTTCTTACGGGAAAGTCTTACACAGTCCGTAATGATCTGATAAAACTGATCAGGGCGGTCTTTGAGGATACAAGCAATAAGGATGCTGAACCATGGGAATGTTTCAGTGCAGCCTGCGGTATGGCTGTTTATAATAAATCAGCTGACGATACAGTTGATTCCGTATTTAAACGCGCTGATGAAGACATGTACGAAAACAAAGTGAAAATGAAAGCCCAGCGTACAGA
>JBGUVZ010000446.1:0-5493 GCA_045220685.1 Oscillospiraceae bacterium
TGCCGCAAGAATGGAATCCCGGCATTCATTAGTTAATTCAACTGCACCGATGCCATCTATAAGTCCTGAAACCATTTCAGCTTCAGCTTTCAGCGCTGCGTTTTCTTTTGAAAGACGTTCGTTTTCTACAGTAAGATTTGTCACCGCTTCTTCAGCAGTCTTTTTATCCCAAAGCGCCTGTTTAAGTTTATTCTCAGCTGCATTCTTTTCTTCTGTCAGTCTGTTCAATTCAGATGATGCCGCATCTCTAGCTTCAGCCGCCTCTGTAGCTCTTGCCTCTGCAGCTTCCATAGCTTCTATGGCTTTATTGATCTTAGTTTCTGACGCATGATTACTGTTCTGAAGCTTTTTCAGATCTTCTTCAGCCTTGATTCTGTCTTTTTCAGCCTTTTCAAATTCTTTCTGAGTCTTTTCAAGGTTCTTCTGTGCTTCTTTGAGTTCTTTTTCATATACTGCGGAAACTGCGTTTTCAGTTGTTAGCGCTTCGTTTTCCGCTCTGAGGGATTCATTCTCTGCTTTCAGATTAACATTTTCGTTTGAAAGTGCTTCATATGCTGACTGCATCTGAGTAAGATCTGCTTCAGCGTTTTCTTTATCAGCAAGTGCAAGTTTTTCTCTTTCTTCTGCCGCAGACTTGTCAAGTTCAGACTGTTCAGCTTTTACTTCAGCACTTTCCTTTTCAATAATCGCCTGGCTTGCTGCCTCTTCAGCTTTTGTCTTATCATTTAAAGCTGATTCTTTCTCTGCTAAGGCATTCGCTGCATTTTTTTCAGCTTTGTTCTTTTCTTCAACAGCTTTGACGAGTTCAGATTCCGCCTTTTCTTTATCTTCAACCGCCTGTGTAAGTGCAGTTTCTGCTGTAGTTTTTTCTTCAAGAGCTGTAGTAAGCTTAGATTCTGCATCTGCAAGATCAGCTGTCAGAGAGTCTTTTTCACTATTTGCCTTTTCAAGTGCTGAATTTGCCTCTGCCAGTTCTTTTTCGGCATTCAGTTTGGCAGTGTTAGCTTCTTCAAGTGCCTCTAAAGCCTTTGCAGATTCTTCGAGAGCTTTATCAGCAATCGCTTTCTGCTCCTCCGATTCAGCCTTAGCTGCATCTGCTGCTTTTTTCTGCTCATTTGCATATTCTTCAGCTGCTTTTCGTTCTTCATCAGCCTTGTTTTTATCTGCAAGAGCTATTCTTTCATTCTCTTCGGCCACAAGCTTATCCTTTTCCGCCTGTTCAGCCTTTGCCTCAGCAGTTGCCTTTTCTGCAAGTGCCTGATTTGCAATATTTTCTGCTGCTTCCCAGGCAATTTCAGCCTGTGTTTTATCTTCTATCGCCTGATCAAGTGCGGCTTTCGCACTGTTTGCCTGCTCTTCTGCCAGTAACTGCGCAGCCTTTGCATCTTCAGCCGCCTGCTTAGCTTCATTAGCTGCTTTAACAGCATCTTCAACTGCTTTTGTTATGTTCTGAACCGCTTCGGCGTTATCAGTCTTTATTTTCTTGTTTTCATTGTAAAGACGTTCCATTGCCATGAAGATGTTATAATTATTTTCATCTATGTACTGCTTCTGATCATCAGTGAGTGCGTCATAAGCTGTTCTGGTCAAAAGTATATCTTCGTCTAACTTTGATTCCATGTTCGATGTGATAGTTTTACGAATCAGGAAGTTGACATTATCAACTTTTTCGTCCATCGGTTTCTCTTGTGATTCAATTTTTTCTTTTTCTTTTTTCAAATTAAAATATGCAGAAGCAATTTCATCCAATATCACATTATTATTATCATAAACAGCTTTTGCATTATTGATTTGTTTAAGAAATTCATCTGTAGAAACATGTGGATATTGGTTGTTTATATACTCCATATAGCTTTTACAATTGTTATATAATTCATATAGATCATTCTTCTTTATAGGATTAATCTGTATCGTTAGTGAGCCGTATTTCCACCATTTTTCTGTAACAAGAACTTTATAATATACCACGTAACTACCTGTATCAACATAAGATGGTGGCTCGTCAATATTATATTCTCCTTTTTGGGTACCATACTTTATAGTAAGATTTTCATTTGCCGGATCAGTAAATATGATTCCATGTGGCTTTCTGTCATAATCACCGTTAAAGCCTTTTATTGGTGCAGTATCATAAGTATATGGCTTATCGCTATTACACCCACTTTCACATTCAAAATTAATTCCAGGTCGATATGAACTGATTAATCCTTCATAATATTCATTCTGTAAAGGATCAAATTCATTATTTTGATTCACAGAATAAGGATATTTGTTACTCATTATCGCATAGTATTCTGCAAAAGATCCGTGTTTTACTATCCATTTGCATTCCCATCTATTTAATCCGTTCCAATCATTCCAATCATATTTAGTATCATGATTCCAATATCTATAGAAATGAATTTCGTCCACACTTTCAGGAAATACTATTTCTTTTAACTTGTGAGGATAATAACTATAATAATCGTCCCAATATAGCGAATTCAAACTTATTTTTTCAACTCCATCAGGTATGACATATGTCTTTCTATCATTTCCTCTCGGATACCAAAGTAACTCTTTGCCATCCTTACTATATAATACTCCATCTATACTTTTATATTTCGGATTATCTTCATCCACCCATATATTTTTTAAATTCCATAGCCCACCGCAAATTTCAACTGAAGTCATAGAGGCTGGTATTTTTAACTCTTCTATTGGAACGGCACCCCTCCCAAAACGAATATTCTTAAAATCACCTGATAGTTCCAATCTATTTATCTTACTATTAGACCCAAATGCATAATCTACTTCTTCTAATTCATTTGGTAAAACCAAAGTTCCGATACAAGGAGCTTCTTCATAACTCACACTTCCATAAAAAAAGGCTTCATTTCCTAATTTATACACCTTACTATTTTGTATTACAGAAGGAATTATCACTTCATCTTTATTCCCACCTATATACTTGGTAATAACCGCACCTTTATCGTCAAGTGTATACTTAAACAAGCCATCCGCAGTCTGATACTCCGTATCATCCGCTGAAGAAGTAATTACAAAGCTATTATCCCCATTTTCCGCATATGGTGGTGCAAAAGCAACTATACCAAATGTTATTGCTGTTGTTATCATTAATGTTAATAATCCCTTACTCATAAGACATACCTCCATGTACGTTATAAACAAGTTTGTTAATTTCCACGAAAAGAGAATCATTTCTCTTGCTTATTATTTACATTATAACACACAAATCAATATGCACGCAATAAAAACGCCCTGCATGATTTGTAGAAATCACGCAAGGCTATTTGGTACATCTTACAAATAGAAGTCCAAAACTTACAGATTCGAATACATCGTGCTGCTTGCTGCACGATTATCAATAGCACGCCGCAGGCGTACCGAGAGACGGTTGCCATCATGACATTTCAAGCAATCTTCTCAAAGCATCCTTATCCGGCAGTACCGTCTGAAATTTACTTGCAAATATCTGTGTATTGTCTTCAGGAAGTGTCAGTTCTACTATCGCATCATCTTTATCTTTACAAAGCACTACACCGATTGTAGGATTTTCTTCCGGTAATTTGATTTTTCGGTCATAGTAATGAACATACATTTGCATCTGTCCGAGATCCTGATGTTTAAGCTCACCTATTTTCAGATCAAATAATACGAAACAACGCAGTATACGATTATAAAACACAAGATCAACTTTAAAATGTTTTTCATCAAAAGTAAATCTTACCTGTCTGCCGACAAACGTAAATCCTGTACCCAATTCCAGAAGAAATTCCTGCAACTTGTCTATTATTCTACTCTCAAGATCTGATTCTGAATACTGAGCAAGTTCAGGCAATCCAAGGAACTCCAGAACATATGGATCTTTTATAACATCTGAAGGTGACTCTATAATCATACCTTTTTCAGATAGTTCTTTAACACCTTTCTTATCTTTGCTTAATGCGATTCTTTCATAAAGAGCACTGTCAAATTGACGGCGCAGCTCTGCTAAACTCCAGTCGTTCTTTACAGATTCAATTTCATAAAAATGACGTTCATCTATATTTTCAATACGCATTAGTTTAATATAATGTGACCAGCTGAGATAAAATCTTCGGCCAGTATCTACTTCTGGAAGATTATTTAATTGAGGAAACACTGTTTCCCCGATTTGATCATGTGAATAAACTACATAAAATCTTCTCATTAATTTCAAATTGTCAGATGAAAAGCCTTTTCCGTATTCATTAGTTAAATTCTTTGATAACTCTATCAGTAATCTTTTCCCATATTCAGCACGATCAGAACCTTTTTGTTCTTCTTCAAAAATCATCTTTCCGATTTCATAATATGCATAAACCATAGTAAGATTAACATTGACCTTAATATGATTCTTTGCATCTTTGATCACAGATCTGATTTGATCCATAAATTCTTTTTTTACCATGCACATTTTCTAAATTCTCCTTATCTTTGGCAAGTTAATCATTTTAGAGAATTTTCTCGTTTTCGAATATTATCGAATTGGGGAAACACTGTTTTCCCAATTCAAAATTAATACATAATCAATTACCAGTGTTCATATTATATCATTTTCAACGTATTAATTCAAGGTATAAACGGCATAAATAATTATTAAAGCAACCGTTCAAACCACGTAAAAATGAATCTGAACAGCTTTATCGAATTGGGGAAACACTGCTTTCCCAATTGGTGCAATATATTTCCATTGCACAGCATTTCCGGATATGATATACTTAAAAACAGGTAAACAATGAATTTCAAACATTCCAACGGAGAAAAATTTATGCCTAAAATTTCGAAATCGGCAGTTTTTAATGCTGCCAAGATATCAGCCGGATGTGCGGCGGCTATTGTTATTTCTACACTTCTCGGTGTGAAGTACAGTGCGACTGCGGGGCTTATCACGGTTCTCAGTATACAGAATACCAAAAAGGAAACTGCTGAGATTGCGCTGAAGCGACTTCTGTCATTTATTACGGCCATCGTCACATCGTTTATCAGTTTCCACTTTCTTGGATATACTACAACGGCATTTGCCATCTATCTTTTTGTATTCATACTGATCTGCGGGCTGTTCCGTGCGCAGAGTGCGATCGTTCCGGTATCGGTGCTTATCGCACATATCCTTTCGGAAAAACAGTTCAGTGTTCAGATAGTCATAAACGAATTCCTGCTTCTCTTCATCGGTGCCGGAGTAGGATTTCTGCTGAATCTGTATCTTCACAAGGATACTAAGAAAATGTCAGAATACCGTGCAGCCGTAGATGACGAGATCAAAGCGATAATCGGAAGGATGGCTGACCGTGTGCTTGTAAGTGACAAGTCAGATTACACCGGCGACTGCTTCAAACGCCTTGACGGATACCTTGATGCCGCCGGAAATATTGCTGCGCTGAACAAGCAGAACACCCTTATCGGATCGGACGACTACGACCTTCTCTATCTCGATATGAGAAAAAAACAGTGCACAATACTCCGCGAGAT
>JBGUVZ010000447.1:0-3257 GCA_045220685.1 Oscillospiraceae bacterium
TACCGGCGTGATGGTGCGGAGCGAAGCTCCGCAGACCTCCCCGTCCGGCGGACTGGAATCCTTGCTGTCAGCACATTACTACAGCAATTTTCAGTATAACATATATTTCTGAAGTTTTCAATAAGAATACGATAAAGCTATACATTCTGCCGTTATTGTGATATAATTTATAGTAAATACATCTACGATAAGATCCGGAAGGAGTTTTTTGGCAATGCAATTAAATGAACTGTCAGTTGGTTCATCAGCTGTAGTAAGGACTGTCGGGGGAAACGGGGCACTAAGACAGCATTTTCTCGACATGGGGCTTATACCGGGGACAGATGTTACTGTCGTAAAGCTGGCACCTATGGGAGATCCGATGGAGCTTCGTATAAGGGGCTACGAACTGACTCTCAGGCTTGACGACGCATCACAGATCGAAATAGAACCTGTTGAAAAGCTTCAGGACGAAGGGAATATATCTGAAAAGAAAAAACATAAATTTCATCCGGGCCTCGGTGAGGAAGGCTATCACATGTGCCACGCCTCGGATCACAAGAATCCGCTTCCGTCCGGAACGGTGCTGACCTACGCACTGGTGGGAAATCAGAACTGCGGCAAGACCACACTTTTCAATCAGCTTACGGGTTCGAACCAGCACGTCGGAAACTTTCCGGGCGTTACCGTTGACCGCAAGGACGGACCGATAAAGGGGCATGACAATACGCTTGTTACCGACCTTCCGGGTATCTACTCCATGTCGCCGTATTCAAGCGAGGAAATCGTTTCAAGAAACTTTGTGCTTAAGGATAAGCCGAAGGCTATTATAAATATTGTAGATGCCACCAACATCGAACGAAATCTCTATCTTACCATGCAGCTCCTTGAAATGGGTATCCCGATGGTAGTTGCACTCAACATGATGGATGAAATGACGGGAAACTCAGGCTCCGTAGATATCAACGGGATGGAGGAAATGCTGGGCGTTCCTGTTGTACCTATCTCGGCGGCGAAAAATGAGGGTGTTGACGAGCTTGTAAAGCATGCCATTCATACAGCGAAATATCAGGAAAAGCCGAATAACCAGGACTACTGTGACACTGCCGACTCAGGCGGTGCGGTTCACAGATGCATGCACGCCGTGGAACACCTTATTTCCGACCACGCCCAGAGCGCTGACATTCCGGTGAGATTTGCAGCCGGAAAGGTTGTCGAGGGTGACAGCCTGATCATCGACCAGCTTGATCTTGACGACAATGAAAAGGAAATGCTGGAACACATCATCATCCAGATGGAAAAGGAAAGAGGCCTTGACAGAAGCGCCGCCATCGCGGATATGCGTTTCAGATTTATCGAAAAAGTCTGTCGTGAGACGGTAGTTAAGCCTACTGAAAGCCGCGAGCATAAGCGAAGCGAGAAGATAGACCGCGTTCTTACCGGAAAATACACGGCAATACCATGCTTTATCCTGATAATGGTGATAGTTTTCTACCTGACTTTCAACGTCATAGGCGCATGGCTTCAGGGATTGCTGGAAAGCGGCATTGAACTGCTTGGAAATCAAGTTTCCACAGTGCTTGATTCAGCCGGTGTCAATCCGGTGCTTCACAGCCTGGTTATGGACGGACTGTTCGCAGGTGTAGGTTCCGTGCTTTCCTTCATGCCGATAATAGTGATAATGTTCCTGTTCCTGTCTCTGCTCGAAGACAGCGGATATATCGCACGAGTAGCCTTTGTCATGGACAAGATGCTCAGAAAAACCGGCCTTTCCGGACGAAGCATAGTTCCTCTTCTTATCGGATTCGGATGTACCGTTCCGGCGGTAATGTCTACAAGAATACTTCCGAGTGAACGCGACAGAAAAATGACCATACTGCTCACACCATTCATGAGCTGTTCTGCCAAGCTTCCGATATATGCGTTCTTCGTAAGTGCGTTCTTTCCGGGACGCGGAGGGCTTATAATGTCAGGACTTTATCTTTTCGGCGTGTTAAGCGGCATACTTGCTTCGCTTCTCTATAAAAACACGCTTTTCCGCGGTGAGGCCGTTCCTTTTGTAATGGAACTTCCGAACTACAGACTTCCGGGAATAAAGAACGTGGCTCAGCTTCTCTGGGAAAAGGCGCGTGATTTCCTGCAGAAGGCATTTACTGTCATCCTTGTTGCGACAGTAGTTATCTGGTTCCTCCAGAGCTTCGATTTCCGTTTCAACATGGTAGATGACTCACAGAACAGTATTCTGGCTGCGATTGCCGGACTTCTTATCCCGCTTTTCAGGCCTCTTGGCCTTGGTGACTGGAGAATATGCACTTCTCTTATCACAGGATTCATTGCAAAGGAAAGCGTGGTTTCAACCATACAGATCCTCTTTGCGGATGATCTTAACACAGCACTCACAACAGTGTCGGCAGCAGCACTCCTTATCTTCAGCCTTCTCTACACTCCGTGTGTTGCGGCTATCGCATCTATCAGACGTGAGCTCGGAAATAAGTGGGCTGCAGCAGTTGTGTTCTGGCAGTGCGGTGTAGCATGGGCTGCGGCGTTCATAGTTCGCCTTGCACTTATGGCATTCGGAGTAAACTGATATGAATATATGGGATATTGTGATAATACTGATTGTTGCGCTTGCCGTCGGAGCGGCGGTAAGACGCATGATAATAAACAGAAAAAACGGCAGATCATCCTGCGGGTGCGGATGTCAGAACTGCAGCGGTAACTGTGCCGTAAAAATGAACGGAAAGAAAGGAAATGAAGAATGAACATTACAGCCGAACAGATGGCAGAAGAAATCAGAAAATACGATGAGTTTGTTATTGTCTACCACATACGTCCGGACGGGGACTGTATAGGTTCGTCCTACGCACTTGGTCTTGCTCTGCAGGCGCTTGGAAAGAAATGTGCGGTAAAGGGTACTGATGAAGTTCCGCCTGATCATCATTTCATGACAGACAAAGTTAAATGGGATGATGTATCTGATCCTGTGTATATCTCGGTGGATACTGCAACGCAGGAGAGAACGGGTACATTTTCAGATAAGCATTATAAATTCTGCATCGATCATCACAGGAACAACAGCGTGGATGCGGAGTTTAAATATATAGAAGAAGACTGCGGCGCCTGCGCCGAGATTATCCTCAAAGTGATAAAGGCTTTCGGTATAAAGATCACAAAACAGATAGCAGATTTTCTGTACACCGGTCTGGTAATGGATACAATGTGCTTCAGAACGACAGACACTAACGCCCAGTCATTTATGACAGCAGCTGAACTCGCTG
>JBGUVZ010000448.1:0-7421 GCA_045220685.1 Oscillospiraceae bacterium
CCTGAGGGAGGGGGTTGGGGGTGGGTAACAGAACTTTAGTAATTAGAATTTGAGGTGTAAGAAAATGATCAAAGAAGCAATAGTAAAGATAGTAAATAAAGAAGACCTCACATACGATGAGGCATATACAGTAATCTCCGAGATAATGTCAGGCCAGACGACTCCTACTCAGAACGCCGCATTTCTCTCAGCTCTTTCAACAAAGAGTACAAAGGCTGAAACCATAGACGAGATCACAGGCTGCGCAGCAGCAATGCGTGATGCAGCTACAAAGTTTGAAAATGACGATGATCTTTTCGAGATCGTAGGTACAGGCGGCGACAATTCAAACAGCTTCAATATTTCAACAACATCAGCAATGGTCATCGCAGCTGCAGGCGTGCTCGTTTCCAAGCACGGCAACCGCGCTGCTTCATCAAAGTCCGGTACAGCAGACTGCCTCGAAGCACTCGGTGTAAACATTGACCTTGATACCGCCAAGTGCCGCGAACTTCTCGACAAGGCTGGTTTCTGCTTCTTCTTTGCACAGAAGTACCACACATCAATGAAGTACGTTGCTCCGATCAGAAAGGAACTCGGTTTCCGTACAGTGTTCAACATTCTCGGACCTCTCACAAACCCAGCCTGCCCGAAGCATCATCTTCTCGGTGTTTACGACGGTGTTCTCCTCGAACCTGTTGCCGAAGTACTCATGAAGCTCGGTTCGAAAAACGGTATGGTAGTATTCGGAACAGACAAGCTCGATGAGATTTCACTCAGTTCACCTACAAAGGTATGCGAATACAAGGACGGCTGGATGAAGAACTACGAGATCACACCTGAACAGTTCGGATTTGAACGCTGCACCAAGGAAGATCTTCTCGGCGGTGATCCTGCAGAAAATGCAGCTATCACACGCGGCATTCTTTCAGGTGAGATAAAGGGTCACAAGAGAAATGCAGTTCTCCTCAATGCCGGTGCAGGTATCTATATCGGCGGCAAGGCAGCATCTCTCGAAGAAGGCGTAAAGATGGCTGCAGAACTTATCGATTCCGGCAAGGCGCTTGCAGTTCTCGATAAGGTAAAGGAAGTTTCAAACAGCTGATGCTGCGGACCGTACAGCATTTATGAGGTAAATAATGACTATTCTTGACGAACTTGCTTACCATGCGGAAGAACGTGTGGAAGCAGCAAAGAAAATACATTCTTTTGAAGAAGTGAAGGAAAAGGCTCTTTCACTTCCGAAGGGGAATTTTGAATTTGAAAAGGCTCTGAAGAAAGATGATATCGCATTCATCTGCGAATGCAAGAAGGCATCACCTTCAAAGGGCGTAATTGCGGAGAAATTTCCGTATCTCCAGATAGCAAAGGAATACGAAGCAGCCGGTGCTGACTGCATATCAGTTCTCACTGAACCAAAGTGGTTTCTCGGCAGCGACGAGTATCTCCGTGAGATAACGGAGAACGTGAATATTCCGTGCATCCGCAAGGATTTTACCGTGGATCCGTACATGATCTACGAGGCAAAGCTTCTCGGTGCGAAGGCCGTGCTCCTTATCTGCTCCATTCTTTCTGAAGAACAGATACGTGAATATATGGGCATCTGCGATGAGCTCGGAATTTCAGCACTTGTTGAGACTCATGATGAAAAGGAGATCGAGATGGCGGTTCGCTGCGGCGCAAGACTTATCGGCGTAAACAACCGCAATCTGAAGGATTTCTCAGTTGATACAGGCAACAGCCGCAGAATGCGTGAACTCGTTCCGGAAAATATCATCTTTGTTTCCGAGAGCGGTGTAAAATCAGCCGAAGATATTGCGAAACTGCGTGCATCCGGCGTAAATGCCGTTCTTATCGGCGAAACACTTATGAAGGCCGATGACAAGAAGACCAAACTTGCGGAATTAAAAGGTGAAAAATGAGTACGAAAATAAAGATGTGCGGACTTTCACGTAAGGTCGATATTGCCTTCGCAAATGAGGTAAGACCTGACTTTATCGGATTTGTTTTTGCAAAGAAAAGCAGTCGTTATGTTACACCTGAAAAGGCCGCAGAACTTGTCAGAGAACTGGATGATGGAATAGTTCCGGTAGGTGTATTCGTTGATTCCGATTTTGATGAGATAATGCACATTGTTAAGCTCGGTGCGATACGTATCGCTCAGCTTCATGGAAATGAACCGGAGGAACTGGTAAAACGCCTGCAGGAAAACGGCGTTCCGGTCATCCGTGCTTTTCAGATAAAGTCGGAAGATGATGTAAAGAAAGCCGAAACCTCATGTGCTGATCACATCCTGCTCGACTCCGGAAAAGGAAGCGGACTGACATTCGACTGGTCCGTCCTCAAAAATGCGAAAAGACCGTATTTCCTCGCCGGAGGCCTCGACCCTGAAAACGTATCCCGCGCCGTGAACGACCTCCATCCATATGCAGTGGATGTAAGTTCCGGGCTTGAAACGGATGGGGTAAAGGACAAAAATAAAATGATAAGATTTGCAGTTGCTGTAAGGAATACAGTGTAAACGGGGTGAGGGGGCGAAGCCCCCTCATAAATCAGCCCCCTCCCTACGGGAGGGGGTTGGGGGTGGGGATAAATAATTCATTGTTTGAAAGGAAAGATATTAATGTCACAGTCAAAAGGACGCTTTGGTGTTCACGGCGGTCAGTATATACCAGAAACACTGATGAATGCCGTTATCGAACTCGAAGAAGCGTATAACAAATACAAGGACGATCCGGAATTCAACAGAGAACTCACAGAACTGTTAAATAACTACGCCGGAAGACCGTCACTTCTCTACTACGCAGAAAAACTCACACGCGAACTCGGCGGAGCGAAGATCTACTTAAAACGTGAAGACCTCAATCATACAGGTTCACACAAGATAAACAACGTTCTCGGTCAGGCTCTTCTTGCTAAGAAAATGGGCAAGACACGTCTTATCGCCGAAACAGGTGCAGGCCAGCACGGTGTTGCGACTGCCACAGCGGCTGCTCTTCTCGATATGGAATGTGTTGTTTTCATGGGCGAGGAGGACACAAAGCGTCAGGCACTCAACGTTTACCGTATGAGACTTCTCGGCGCTGAAGTTATCCCTGTAACAGCCGGAACAGCAACACTTAAGGATGCCGTTTCCGAGGCAATGCGTGAATGGACAAAGCGTATCGAGGACACACATTACTGCTTAGGTTCAGTAATGGGACCTCATCCGTTCCCGACTATCGTTCGTGATTTTCAGGCTGTTATTTCAAGAGAAGCAAGAGCTCAGATACTTGAAGCCGAAGGCAGACTCCCTGATGCAGTTATCGCATGTGTAGGCGGCGGTTCAAATGCTATCGGAAGCTTCTATCATTTCATTCCGGATGAAGGTGTAAAACTCATCGGATGTGAAGCTGCCGGAAGAGGTATCGATACTTTTGAAACTGCAGCTACAGTAAATACAGGACGTATTGGTATCTTCCACGGCATGAAATCTTATTTCTGTCAGGATAAATACGGTCAGATAGCTCCGGTTTACTCAATTTCAGCCGGTCTTGACTATCCGGGCGTAGGTCCTGAACATGCACATTTACACGACATCGGACGTGCAGAATATGTTCCGGTAACAGATGACGAAGCTGTAAACGCATTTGAATATCTTTCAAGAACAGAGGGTATCATCCCTGCCATAGAATCATCACACGCAGTTGCCTATGCAATGAAGCTTGCTCCGACAATGGACAAGGACAAGATCATCATCATCACTATCTCAGGCAGAGGCGACAAGGACTGTGCAGCAATTGCACGCTACAGAGGGGAGGATATCCATGAGTAAGATAAGAAATGCGTTCGCAGACGGAAAGGCATTCATCCCGTTCATCACATGCGGTGATCCTGACCTTGAAACAACAGAAAAAGTAGTTCGCGCAGCCGTTGAAAACGGAGCTGACCTTATCGAACTCGGCATCCCGTTCTCCGATCCGACTGCTGAAGGTCCGGTCATCCAGGGTGCGAATATCCGTGCTCTTGCAGGTGGTATCACAACAGATAAGATCTTTGAATTTGTAACAAAGCTCCGCAAGGATATCACCATCCCGCTGGTGTTCATGACATATGCAAATGTCGTATTCTCATACGGCGCAGACCGTTTCATGAAGCGCTGCAATGAGACTGGTATCGACGGCATCATCCTTCCTGATCTTCCTTTCGAGGAAAAAGAGGAGTTTGCTGACGTTGCGGCAAAATACGATGTTGACCTCATCTCACTCATCGCTCCGACATCTGCTGACCGCGTTGCCATGATTGCAAAGGATGCGACAGGATTTATCTACGTAGTTTCAAGCCTTGGTGTTACAGGTGTAAGAACTGAGATAAACACTGACATCGGTTCAATAGTAAAGGTTATTCGCGAAAACACAGACGTTCCGTGTGCAGTAGGTTTCGGTATCTCAAAACCTGAGCAGGCTGAAAAAATGGCTGGCCTCTCTGACGGCGCAATCGTCGGTTCCGCGATCATCAGACTTCTCGAAAAATACGGAAAAGACGCAGCTCCATATGTCGGCGAGTACGTAAAGTCCATGAAGGACGCAGTAAGGAAAGCATAAGCGGAAAATTGAATAGATAATAAAACAGCACGCCGCCGGCGTGCTGTTTCCGTATATGGTCGTTAATGAATTTTTTCTCGTTCCGAAATCAAGGTGCATGGTTGCATATGTAATGGGAAAATATATTTAAAAAGCTATTGACAATCATAACGTATACTGGCATAATAAAAATATGCCAATCCAAAAGAAACGTTTCAAGGGAATGGAGAAGAAAAACAACCAAGATTATGGAGGAACACTAATATGTTAAAAGTAGATGATCATTTTAAATGCTGGCTGCGTTATTGACTTATACGATAAAATCGTATATAATTAAAATAGGAAAGATAATAGTATTATGACAAGGTTATTCATTCATACAGAGCCGTTTCGAAAATGCTGGAAAGCAATGGGGCTTAATGATGATAGTTTAAAACTGCTTGAAAATTATCTTCTGGAGGATCCGAAAGCCGGAGCAGTTATTGAAGGAACTGGCGGTGCAAGAAAAATACGTATTACTCTTAATGATAACAGAGGAAAAAGCGGTGGAGGAAGAGTAATATACGTTGACGTTTTTGAAAGGGCTCAAATATATTTTTTATTTGCGTATCCTAAAAATGTACAGGAGAATCTGACATCTGAACAGAAAAAGATTATTCGTGGAATAATTGAAGAAATCGAGAAGGAGTGAAGGTGCTATGAAAGAATTACATCTGACCAGTGAGTTATCAATGGAAGAAATTGAAAATAATTTTAAAGATACAGAACTGTTTTCTGGAATAGTAAGCGGGCTTGAAGAAGCTCTGGCATTTAATAAAGGTACAGCCAAAACTGAAACAATAGCAAGAAAACGCAGTCTTCCGGATATTTGTGTATCAGAAGAGCGAAGAAAACTTGATCTGACCCAGAAGGCATTTGCGAGTATTCTTGGTGTTTCCAGAAGAACCGTAGAAGCCTGGGAAAGTGGAAAGAGTAATCCTTCTCCTACGGCGCGTAATCTTATTTATCTGATAAGTCAGGATCCTGCACTTGTTCAGAAACTTCAGAACCGATAAGACGAATAAAGACTGGTTTCATAAGTGGAGAAAACAAACGGCATCGCATCGATCGTTATGATCAGTGTAATGCCGTATTTTATTGTACTGAAGGTTTATCATTTTAAATTTGCCAAGCGGAAATCGGTACTTTATTTCGAAATTGCCAACCCAAAACGTGGAAGACACTGATGATAAAAGACCCAGCACGCCGCGGCGCGCTGGGTCCGTAAAATGGTCGTTAATGTATTTATTATACGTTCCGAAAGATTGATAGATCGCTTGTATACTTCCACTAAATATAAAATCCCACTTGACAACTCGACGCTAAAACGCATATAATATTCGTAAATGGGGCATACGACAAAAATGCAAGTTATTTGAATTTGTAATCTTTACTGGCCACAGCAATAATTCAGGGAACAACGGAGGAGAATAAAAATGGCGATGTTAGTTAATTTAACTGCAGTAAAGTACTGTGCTTTCTGTAAATACTGGTGGGATCCGGCATGTCAGTATATTAAGCCGAATATAAACACGCAGTGGTATCTCGAACCATCTGGCCGCTGCAGATGCATCAAAAGGGGAACTGATACATCAGCAAATCAGACTTGTCAGAATTTCAAGTGTAAAATTGATTTGTAGAAAGACTACTGTTTGCAAACAAACGGCAGTGCGCTGATCGTTAAGATCAGTGTGCTGCCGTTTTTCAATTGCACCGTAGGTGCATCATTTGTAAAGCAGCACGTCATGGCATGCTGTTCCTGTATGTGGTCATAAATGCGGTTATTTCTCGTTTTAAAAGTAAACCATACAATTCCATTTGCGATGAGAAAAAATAATACAAAATCCTCTTGACAGGCATAACATATACTGGTATAATAAAAATATACCAATCCAAAAGAAACGTTTCAAGGGATGGAGAAGAAAAACAACTAAGATTATGGAGGAACACTAATATGTTAAAAGTAGATGATCGTTTTAAATGCTGGCTTCGTTTCAGACTGAAAGATAAGGCATATGCGGAGAAATTCGTAAAATGTACAACGGAGCTGGAAGATATCGAGATAAAAGAGATATGGCCTCATGCAGCATTGCCATACGAATCAGAAGATGATCCGGAAGCTATGATAGGGATGATAAAAGCTCATGACAACAAAGATGACAGTGATTTCATAGTAGGAATTTTTGGAGATTACGAGGATGCAAGGATTATTATGTATGTCTATAGCCGTTTATTCTGGGAACCTTATCATCCGGAAACTAATGCGGATTTTGATAATCTTCCTATGATCTATAAAATCGCATTTGCAGACAGTGATTCAGAGGAAGAATTGCTGCACTGCAGATGGACTGAAAAAAACGACAGCGTTCCGGTCGAAGTTCTTGCTAAGATGTTTGGTGAAAAGATAAATGTTGTCAATACCAGGAACGACACTGATCTAATCAGAAAAATCACAGGTAAAGATAAAATTGAAGAAACAGATAAGGAGAATGCCGAAAATCAAGGTAATGCTTGATTTTCCGCCTTGATTTATACAGCGAATCATGGTATAATGGTGTCAGATAAACAAATATGAAAGAAAAATTATCAGATAAAATTATTTCGGAATCTGAAGACAGACACGAAAGAATTCTTCAGATAATCAGAGATTATCGTCCGCTTGACGATAAAACGCATATAATATTTATAAACGGTGCATACGACAAAGAAGACGACACATCTGAACTTGCAAAGCTTGTGCATGATTTCAGATGTTCCAGAGCGGAGGATATGTTTAACAAACCGCTTGCGGATAAAACAAGAATGCTGAAGGAAACACTTGAAGGAGTTGATATTATGTGT
>JBGUVZ010000449.1:0-3802 GCA_045220685.1 Oscillospiraceae bacterium
GCCAAAGGCAACATAGTAACAGTCTTCCCTGACCGCGGTGACAGATATTTCAGCACTGGACTTTACTAATAAAACAATACAACACATTAGCAGCTCCGGCAGAGCCGGAGCTGTGTTGCTTTGAAGGAGACCCGGGGCGAAGCCCCGCTCTCCCTTCCGTCACTCCGGCTTGTCCGGAGTGACGGCTATAACTTCAGCTTATAACTAACAATAAATACGCCGTATTGGACAAGCGAAGAATACTGGTGTATAATAAAAACATACCAAACAGATAGAATTACTCATATAAATAAAAAAACGGAGGAATTTAAAAATGAGCAGAGATATAAACAATAAATTCTGGAACGAGGAACTTGAAACACTTCCACGTGAAGAACTTCAGAAAAGACAGCTTGAAGACCTTAAGGAAATCGTAAAATTCGCTTACGACAATGCACCTTACTACAAGCGTTCATTCGATGAAGCAGGAGTAAAGCCTGAAGATATCAAGACACTTAAGGACATCGAAAAGTTCCCGTTCATCAATAAGAAGACACAGCGTGACACTCAGGGTGTAGGATCATTCCTCGGTGAACTTGCAGCTGTTCCGGAAGAAGATGTAGTATTCATTTCAACATCATCAGGTTCAACAGGTGTTCCGACAATGAGCCCGTTTACAAAGAAGGACTTCGATGAATTCCAGGATACAGAAAGCCGCTGGTTCTGGCAGATAGGTATGAGACCAAATGACCGTTATGTTCACGCCCTCAACTTCTCACTCTATGTTGGCGGTCCTGACGTAATTGGTGCACAGAATCTCGGAGCATTATGTATCTGGGGCGGCACACTTCCAAGTGAAAGACTTCTCTTCATCCTTAAGACATATAAGCCAACAATAATCTGGACATCTCCTTCATATGCATGGCAGCTTGGTGAAAAGGCACTCAAGGCTGGCTATGATCCGAAGAAGGATTTCAATATCAAGAAGATCATCGTTGCAGGTGAACTTGGTGGTTCAATCGATGCAACAAGAAAGGCAATCGAAGAAATCTGGGGAGCTGAAGTATTCGACTTCTACGGACTTTCAGATATTTTCGGTGCCTGCGCAGCACAGTGCGAATACCACGACGGTCTCCACATCGCAGAAAACCACATTCTCGTTGAAACAGTTGACATCCATACAGGTGAGGTTCTTGAACCAGGCCAGACAGGTGAACTCGTATTCACAACACTTCGTAAGCATGCACGTCCTCTCATCCGTTTCAAGACAGGCGACATCGGCCGCATAGATACAACAAAGTGCCGCTGCGGACGTACACACGGAAGAATCAGCATCCTCGGCAGAAAGGACGACATGTTCATAGTTTCAGCCGTTAATGTATTCCCAAGCGACATCGAAGCAGTTATCCGTGAACAGAGCGGTATCACAGGTGAATATCTCATCCGTATCTTCGAGAAGGACTTCACAAACAAGTACGCAGTTGAAATCGAAAAGAACTCAGACAATCCGAAGAGCGATGAAGAAGTTGCAGAACAGGTAAGTGCAGCACTCAAGGCACGTATCGGTGTTAAGCCTGCAAAGGTAGTAGTTCATCCTGACGGCGGACTCAACACTCGTTCAGAACACAAGTCAAAGCGTATCATCGACGAAAGAAACCTTGACTACAATATCTGATTTCAGTATAATATATATTAAAAATACTGGTGTACCGGATCATTCCGATACACCATATTTATAGACGGAGGTTTTTATGCCAGAACTTTCAAAAAGAACAGTCAGTTTTACCGACTCTGTCATCAGACGTATGACCAGAGTTTCAAATAAATACGGTGCGGTGAATCTTTCACAGGGCTTCCCGGATTTTGAACCGCCGAAGGAAATCCTTGACCGCCTTGCAGAGGTCACAAAGGAAGATTTTCATCAGTACTCGATCACATGGGGTGCCCAGAATTTCCGTGAGGCACTTGCTGAAAAGCAGACACATTTCATGGGCAGAAAGATAGATCCGAACGGCGAGATAGTTGTTACATGCGGAAGCACTGAAGCCATGATGGCAGCTATGATGAGCGTTACCGATCCGGGTGACAAGGTAATAGTTTTTTCACCTTTCTACGAGAACTACGGTGCTGATACAATCCTTTCAGGAGCAGAACCTATCTATGTTCCGCTTATCCCGCCGTCATTCCGCTTTGATCCGGAGGTACTTGAAGATGCCTTCAGACAGCATCCGAAGGCACTTATACTCTGTAATCCGTCAAATCCATGCGGCAAGGTGTTTACTTACGACGAACTGAAGATCATCGCTGATCTTGCGAAGAAATATGATACCTTCGTTATTACAGATGAAGTGTACGAACACATCGTATATGCACCGCATAAGCACGTTTATTTTGCAACTCTTCCGGATATGTGGGAAAGAACGATATCCTGCTCATCACTTTCGAAGACATATTCCATCACCGGCTGGAGACTCGGCTATGTAATTGCTCCGCCGGAAATAATCGACAGAGTAAAGAAAGTACACGACTTCCTTACAGTCGGAGCAGCAGCACCGCTTCAGGAAGCAGCAGTAACAGGACTTCGTTTCGGTGACGACTACTATAAATGGCTCGAAGACAAGTACACTGAAAAGCGTAACCTTTTCCTTAAGGGGCTTGATGATATCGGCATCAGCCATACAGTTCCTGAAGGCGCTTACTACATCCTTCTCGACATTTCAGAATTCGGCTACGAAAGTGACCTTGATTTCTGCGAAAAGCTTGCGGAATATGTAGGAGTAGGTGCAGTTCCTGGTTCAAGCTTCTTCAAGGAACCTGAAAACAGATATATAAGACTTCACTATGCAAAGAAAAACGAGACACTCGAAAGTGCTCTCGAACGCCTTAACGACATCAGAAAGAAGATGCCGAAGGCGTAAAAAAACGATATATAAAACAGGCTTTAGAGAAAGTCTTAATACATAAAAATACAGCATATCCTCTTCACGTAAAATACGTGGAGGATATGCTGTTTTGCTTTTGATCAGAGTTTTAGAAACCGATGATTTATTTTACGTGGAAGGTATGTACCACGTAAATTCTTAAACTTGCTGGAAAGATGTTTTATTTCAGAACACCAAGCGCGTGCTTTGCGGCAATCATACCGAAGGTGTAGCATCTGCCAAGAGAGAGTCCAGTCTGGTGGAACGGATAGTCGCCGCCGCCGTAGAACGGACCGCCGAGATTTCCGGCACAGTAAAGTCCCGGTATCGGTGTGCCATCGGCATTAAGTGCCTGTGCATTTTCGTTGGTTATAACACCTGACACACCGGCAGAAACACGGATGTGTTTTCTTGCACCCCAGAACGGAGCCTTTTCTATCTTGTGCATGTACTTTGCCGGCTTGCCGAAATCAGTGTCGCACCTGCGGTCACAGAGTTCGTTGTAACGTTCGATGCTTTCCTTCATTTTATCGTAAGGGATACCGAGCTCATCTGCCAGCTCTTCAAGTGTATCACAGCGGTGGAGGTCGATGAGGTTTCTGAAAACACCCTTAGGATCTTCCACGGCACCCGGAATGAATTTTTCCATTACCTGTGGCGGAACCATTCCGTCAACGAATTCATCTTTGTCCCATGAAGTGTAACTGCTGTCATATATCGCACAGTACCAGCCCTTTGAACCGTCCTTATGATCAGCGTCAAGATTTTTGCCCTTGAATGCAGGCTGATATTTTAACAGGTTGCCCATATATACAAAACCGGTATATTCGTTTGTGAATCTTTCACCGTTCATATTAAGGAAAAGGAACGGTTCCTCGAACATAAGTGCAGAGTCGAAGTCG
>JBGUVZ010000450.1:0-2358 GCA_045220685.1 Oscillospiraceae bacterium
ATTTGTCAACCATTTTCTGAAAAATAATTTTCTTGAAAATACCTTGAGAATATTTCCTATTGACAACGAGTGAGTTAAACTTTATAATTATAATGAGCGTAAAACAGTGCGTTCACTATAAAATAAGGGGGATAAACAATGGGCAAACACATTGATCATATCTGGACTGACAAAAAAAGAACTTTTCTCGGACTTCCGATATCTTTTACAAGATTTTTTCTTACAGACAAGAAGATAATATGCCGTACAGGCTTTTTCAATATCACTGAAGATGAAATAAACATTTACAAGATAACAGATAAAAAGCTTACTCTTTCATTCGGCGAAAGATTATTCGGATGCGGCACCATCACAGTTTTCTCACGTGATACCGATACTCCGAAAATGGAGATCAAGCACATAAAAAAACCGTATGAAGTATCTGAACTCATCGACAAGGAGATCGAAGAGGAACGCGACAAATACGGAATCCGCGGCAGGGATATGATCCCTGACCATCCGCACTTTGATCATGATCACTGCTGTGACCACGACGGATACGACGACGGAAATCAGGAATAAAGAACTTATCAGAGGGTGATAGATCTATCGCCCTCTTTTTATGCGGCAAAGGAGAAAGAAATGCTTTCATTTATTACAGAAACAAAGTCGTGCTGGCAGGCTCTTAAGGAGGAGACCAGACCGTTATATATCTACGGCATGGGAAACGGCGCCGACAAGATAATGGATGTTTTTGAGGAATACGGTATCACTGTAAAGGGCTTTTTTGCAAGCGACGAGTTTGTACGAGGCCATTCATTCAAAGGCTATAAGGTAAAAAAATATTCCGAGGTCTGTGCAGAGGAAGATGACTTTGTCATCATACTTGCCTTTGCAGCCGGATACGATTCACTTATTGAAAAGATAGAAGGCATGGCGGCTGAGCACACTCTTTACGCACCTGATGTACCAATAGAAGGCGGCGGACTGTTTACCTACGAATACTGCCTTGAACACGCTGAGGAGCTTGAAAAGGTCTATAATGCCCTTGCAGATGACCTTTCAAGGAAGGTCTTTGCGGATGTCATCAACTTCAGAATAAGCGGAAAAACAGAATATCTCAAGGGAGTCACAACTCCGAAGAGCGAAGTGTACACAGATATCATCTGTCCTTCCGGAAACGAAGTGTACGTGGATCTCGGTGCCTACACCGGTGACACGATAGCTGAGCTTCTTGAATTCACAGACGGAAAATATGAAAAGATCTATGCTCTCGAGCCAGACAGAAGAAACTTTAAAAAGCTCAAGCTTTCAACAGAAGGCATGGAGAATGTCGAGATCTTAAACTGTGCAGTCTGGGATAAGGACACCGAACTTATGTTTGCAGACCGTTCGGGAAGACAGTCTGCTGTAAGCACTGCCGGCAAGCCGAAGGAAGCGCGTTCGGTGGACAGCATTCTTGCAGGAGGCAGAGCGGATATAATCAAAATGGACGTTGAGGGAGCCGATGACGAGGCGATAAACGGAGCAGAAAACACAATAAAGGCCTTCAGACCAAAGCTTATGATCTCACTTTACCACAGAAACAGGGACATTTTCTATCTTCCGCTGAAAGTTTTAGGCCTTAATCCGGACTATAAGCTCTACATAAGGCATCAGCCGTACATTCCTGCATGGGAAACGAATCTGTATGCAATATGAACTTATAAAAATTTCAAAATAGTAATTAAATGAAAATGATGGAAAAAGAAGTATTTCTTTATGTAAAATCAATAACTGCGCCGTATTAAAAGCCACCGCAATTATTCAAAGATAAAGAATTTTTGCAGGACTATAAGAAATCTCTTGCATTTTTAATAGATTTGTACTATGATATATATTAGGCGTCCGGCGCAGTGCCGGCAGAAACAAATTAATGATACCTTACTGGGAGGACTTATTAATGAAAAAATTAAGCGAAATGACACATGAAGAACTTTTAGCTTTTAAGAACGAGACTGAAAAGCAGTACCTTGATTTCAAGAGCCAGGGTCTTCACCTTGATATGTCAAGAGGTAAGCCGGCTCCGGCACAGCTTGACCTCACAATGCCAATGTTAAACGTTCTTTCAGCTGACGATACACTTTCAACAGAAAAGGGACTTGACTGCAGAAACTACGGCGTACTCGACGGTATTCCGGAAGCAAAGAAGATGTTTGCTGACGTTCTCGGTGTACAGCCTGAAAACATCATCGTTTACGGCAACTCAAGCCTCGCAATTATGTTCGATACAATCACAAGAGCATGGACACACGGACTTCTCGGAAGCACACCTTGGTCAAAGCTTGACAAGGTTAAGTTCCTCTGCCCTGTACCAGGCTATGACAGACACTTCGGAAT
>JBGUVZ010000451.1:0-10938 GCA_045220685.1 Oscillospiraceae bacterium
TTTCGGCATAGTCCAGATGGAAGCCATGGTCTACGGCAGACCGGTAATAAACACCTCACTTCCTACAGGTGTTCCTTACGTAAGCACGGACGGAGTAAGCGGTATCACTGTTCCGCCGCGCGATGAAAAAGCACTTGCAGAAGCAATAAACAAACTGGTGCACGACGACGCACTCCGTGAGGAATACGGCAGAAACGCATACCGTATCGTCCGCGAGCGTTACGCTTCGGAAAAGGTACTTGAGAAAATAAGCGGGATCTATGAGGATCTTTTGAAATAAAAGCTGATCGGGTGACTGATCAGCGCATGGATGCAGAACTAAGGATACAGGGGACCGGGGCGAAGCCCCGCACTCTCCTGATCCGACAGATCGATTATCGAAAGGAAGGCGGAAAAACACATGAAGGCACTTATAATCGGCGCGGCAGGATTTGTCGGCGGACATCTTATCCGGCATCTTGCGTGCGACTGCGGTGCGGAAGTCGCAGCTACAAAGCTCCCGCATGAAAAGCTTGAAACTGAACAAGCAGATATATATGACCTTGACATACTTGACACCTGTGCTGTTTCCGCTCTTATAAAGGAAATAAAACCGGATCAGATCTATCATCTGGCGGCGCAGAGTTCGGTAAAGGTATCCTGGGAAAAGCCTCAGCTTACCGCCGACATAAACATAAAGGGCACCATAAACGTCCTTGAAGCCGTCCGTGATTCCGGACTCACACCGCGTATCCTTCTTGTGGGATCGGGGGAGGAATACGGTTATCTGAAACCGGATGAGATACCTGTACGTGAGGACACACTTCTCCGTGCCGGAAACATATACGCCGCAACAAAGGCGTGTCAGGGTATGCTCGGTGAGATATATGCCAGAGCCTACGGAATGGATATCGTGATGGTCAGGGCATTTAACCATATCGGTCCGGGTCAGAGCGAAATATTTGTAGTATCTGATTTCTGCCGTCAGGCAGTCATGACAGAAAAAGGTCTTAAGGAACCGGTGATAAGCGTCGGAAACCTTGCTGCGGAGCGTGATTTTACAGATGTCCGCGATATAGTAAGGGCATATTCGTCACTTATGAAGTCAGGCAGGAAAGGCGAGACCTACAATGTAGGAAGTGGAAAGGCGAGAAGCATTCAGAGCATTCTTGAAATGATACTTTCGAAAACTTCCGTACACATCGATGTTAAACAGGACATCACAAGAATGCGTCCGAGTGATGTGCCGGTCATTGCGGCCGACATTTCAAAGCTTAAAACGGACACGGGCTGGGAACCCGTACTTGACATAGGAAATACGATAGATGATGTAATGAATTACTGGAGGGAAAAACTATGAGAAAAACAACTGCCTTTTTAGCGGCATTTCTTTTTACAGCATCCTTTGCGGGCAGTGTGTGGACAGTTTCCGCTGAAGAAACAAAGGAAACTGAGAATTCTGCGGCTCAGCAGCAGAATGCAGAAACAAAACCGGATGATAATTCTTCGACAGAAACTGAAAAGGAAAAGACTGAGGAAAACAAACAGAGCGAATCTGAAACAAAGCCGGAAGAAAACAGCACTGAAAATGAACAGAACAGCGAAGAACCAAAGGCAGAGGAACCTAAGGAAGAACACGCTGATCTTAAAAAGTTTGTAAAGAACATCGCCGAAAATGACGATCAGGCAAATGAGTTTGTGGACAAGCTCCTTGCCCATGAGATGAATGCAGCGGATGCTTTACGTGACTTTTTCTCAAAGAAAAATTATGACGACAGCGAGGCCGGCAGAAAACAGCTTATCGCCGACCTCTGTAAATATGTTTACATGGATGAGAGTGCTTCTGAGAATGAATACGCTTCAAAGAAGGTGTTTTTCGATTATGGAATGAGTAAGACCTATTTCCTTATGCGTTTCGTTCATTCCAATCCGTTTGATAATTTCTGTAAGGCTGAGGGTATCGACCGCGGAAATATCGAACTTACTGAAAACAGAGACAAGAATGTCCAGGTAACAGACTATATTCAGAAAATTTACAACATCGTCCTCGGAAGAAGAGCTGATATAAACGGACTTAACAGCTGGACCGGCGAGATGATCAATAACGGAAAAACTGCGGCTACTGTACTTGCAGGATTCCTTAACAGCGAGGAATTCAGAAAAAAGAACACTTCCAATGAGGAATATGCAGCTATCCTTTTCCGTATGTGCCGCGGCATTGAACCGGAAGAGAAAGAACTGAAGGAATTTGTTGAATCTACTCTTGCCAAGGGACACACAAGGGAAGCAGTACTCAGAAAATTCGTTAGATCAGATGAGTTCGGAAAATACTGTGATGAACACAAAATACCCCGCGGTGAAATAAACGTAGGCGGATGGTCAACAAACTATGACGGTTTCAAGATATACATAAGCCCTGACACAGGTCTTATGGAACGCGGATATGTTCAGGTAAACGGTATTCCATGCTACTTTGACAATGACGGTTCTCTCCGCACGGACTGGAGCGATCTTGTAAGTGTTGTGCCGGAAAGCGCTCAGACGTATTCCTATTCTGCGATGGAAAAGGATATTACAAAGCTTGCACAGCAGTATCCTTCACTGGTGAGCATCGGTTCGATTGGCCGCACCTTTGACGGAAGACAGATCTATGACTTCATGATCGGCGATAAAAATGCTGATAACCATCTGGTACTTACCGCAGGCATGACTGCAGACGAGACCGAAATGACAAGATACTTCCTTGCAGACGCAGAAAAATTCCTTAAGAATTACTGTACAGGAAAGTATGACGGAAAGTCTTACACAGAACTTCTTGAAAACACATGTGTCCACATAATCCCGATGCGAAATCCTGACGGCATTTCCATTGCGCAGTTCGGACTCGACGGAATAAGGAATTCGTCACTGAAACAGCGTGTAAGGACCATGAGTATTCTTGACATAAACAAAAGCGGCGGTAACATGTCGCTGAGCGATTACGTAAATGGCTGGAAGGCAAACGGCCTTGGTGTTGATCTTGCTCTTAATGCCGGAAAAGGCAGCGGAAAGAAAACCATGCCGTGTGCTGAAGGATATGCAGGCGACGTAAAGAACCCTGAAACAGAATTAAAGTCGTTTGACGAGTTCAAAAAATCTCATGAAAATGCGGTTACTGTATCGTTTGATGACTTTAAGAAGAAATCAGGTGAAGATCATGCTGCGCTGGCGGCCTGCATCAGCGATGTCAAATCAGCCGGTGACGCAGTGAAAGCGGAAAATACAAAAGCTGAAGCACCTGAGAACACGGTGGCTGAAGAAACAAAGGATAATTCCGTTCCGCAGGCTGCTCCTGAACAGAGTGTTAAAAAATCAGCCTATGCTGAACATCTCTATAAAACCGTTCTCGGCAGAGCTCCTGACGAGGAAGGATGGAAATACTGGACTGAAAGTCTTGATGCTGGTAGGATAACTCCGATCCAGACACTGTATGTGTTCCTCGAGAGCCGTGAGCTCCAGAAGCGCGGATGGTCCGATGAGAACTACGTAAAAATTCTTTTCCATTCCATCTGCGACAGAGAGCCGTCAGAAGAGGAGATAAACCGTTACAAGGATCTTCTCGGCAACGGATATTCAAGAAATTACGTGGCAGCACGAGTTACTGAACTCGGCGAATTCGATAAGGTATGCCAGAAGTACGGCGTTTCAGGAACAGATCCCGGAAATGAGGGATGGAACGACACCGCCGAAGGCAAATGCTACATCGAAAACGGCCTCAGGGTAAGAAATGATCTCCGCAATCTTGACGGATTCACATATGTATTTGACAAGGAAGGTTATCTTGCTGAAGGAAACGTTGATCTCGGTTCAACGACCTACTTCGTCAAGGACGGATACATCATGCCGCGCAACGGTATCAACTGGAGAAAGGAAGTTGCATCCGGCAATCTCAGAAGCGATTCAGGTACTGCTCAGAAGATGAACGTTCCTGTTGACTACCAGTTTCTCTACACCAGAACCATCTGCACATTCGGCGGCGTTGACAAGCATGTAAGAGAGTCAGGCTGCGGCGCAGCAAGTGCATCTATGGTAATGAGATATCTCACTGGAAGGGACGACGAGAAGTTTGATCCTGAATATCTCTTCGAATGGGCATACAAGAACGGCGAATACTTCGGATACGGACTTGCTGAAAGCACGCTTACCAAGTTCCTTGAATCCGCAGGAATAAAGAGTTACTGGATAGATCCTGATGCAGCCAAGGTTTCAAGGGCACTTAGAAACGGTCATCCTCTCATCGCTCTTATGCATGAAGGATATTTCACATCCAGCGGTCACTACATCGTTCTTACAGGTATCACACGCGACGGATATGTTACTGTAAACGATCCGAACAACTCTTCAACAGGAAGAATGGAATACAGACTTGATGAAGTCCTCAGGCAGGCCAAAGACTTTATGATCTGCGGTATAAGCGAGGAAGAGGATAAGAAACTGGAAGAGGCTGAGAAACAGAAAGCCGAGCAGGAAAAGAAGGAAGCAGAACGCAAAAATGCTCCGAAGCAGTCCGGCTGGTCGAAGGATCAGGACGGAAACACGATTTTCCTTGACGGTGACGGAGAACGTGTTACAGGACATGCCGTAATAGGCGGTGTAAACTGCTACTTAGGTGAAAACGGTGTTCTTGGCACGGGCTGGGAAAGCAATGAAACCTTTGTTGACACTTCATCTGCAATGTACACTTATGAAGATATGGTTTCTGACATAAAAAGTTTCGAATCTACTTATGCTTCACTCGTAAAAGTAAAAAGCCTCGGCAAAACAGCTGACGGCAGAGATATATACGACATTGTGATAGGTAAGGGTGGTAAGCAGCTGGTTGTTCACGGCGGATGCCATGCAAGAGAATACATGGGAACCCAGCTCGTTATGAACCAGACTGAGAATCTCCTTAAGCATTACTGGGACGGAAGCTATTCAGGACGTTCATACAGAGAACTTCTGAATGGCTGGCAGATACACGTTATACCGATGCTCAACCCTGATGGTGTCACAATAAGCCAGAAGGGAATCGACGGAATACGTTCCGCTGAACTTAAGGCCGGAATACGTGAGATCTACAGCAGAGATCTTTCAGGCGGAGTAACAGGCCTTGGATTTGAGGCATACCTGAAATCGTGGAAGGCTAACGCAAAGGGCGTTGATATAAACCGTAACTTCCCTGTACCTGAATGGGCAGACCAGGGCGAGATCCAGCGCCCGAGCTGCGCAAAATACGCAGGACCTTCAGCAGGTTCCGAAATCGAAACAAAAGCAGTTATCGACCTTGTAAATTCACTTTCCGGATGCAGAGCGGTAATAAGCTACCACTCATCCGGTTCGATGATCTACTGGCAGTACCACCAGTCAGGTGATTTCCTTGAACAGTGCCGTTCAACAGCCAACGCTCTTCACGGCATGACAGGATACAACCTCATCTACGGCGAAAACAGCGGCGGCGGATGCAGCAACTGGGTAGCAGACGTAAAACACATCTTCGCCTGCACCATAGAAATAGGCACCGGCGACTCCCCACTGAACATAGGCCAGTACCCGGGCATCTGGAACGCCAATAAAGACGTAATACCATATATGCTTTCAGCGTATTAAAAAATGAAAGGATTTTGATCTATGATAAAAAACAATGCCGGCATACAGCAGTTCCTTGATGCGGCTCATGAAGAAACAGACAAGTCAGGGAAGCAGTGCGACCTTATAACTTTCAATGAATTCTGGGACGAAAAATACGGCGCAGCTGAAATGAGCTTCGACAGAAGAGCTTTCCTCAATGACGTTGGCTCCATTCAGTCTGTAAACCAGATAACCTACTACCAGGAACTCACTTCATATAAAAAAGGCATCGCACCGGTGGTGTTTTTCTTCAAGAGGATCATAAGAAAAATAAACGCATTCCTTTTCCTCCCGCTCGTTGCAGCGCAGAATACTTTCAATCTTTCAGTATCATCCTTCGCCGGCCATGTGCGTAACTACATAAACCGCGAGGAGAATACAAGAAACATCTTTCTGAAAAGAGAAAAGGAACTCGAAGACAAAATCGCCCTTCAGGACGCTCAGATCAGAGAACTCCAGAGAACAGTAAACGAGCTCCGCAACGCAGTTGACACACTTACAGGAGGTAACGGCAGATGAAGATCTATCAGATAGTTGCATCACTCAATTTCGGCGATGCCATTGGAAATGACGTTATCGCCAAGAAGCATGTCATCGAGGACATGGGTATAGAAACCGAGATCTACGCAGGAAGCGTAGCCGCAAAGATAACTGAACCGGGCGTTTTCACCCTCGACAAGATGCCGAAGGTGAACGAAGACGATATTATGATATACCACATGGGCAACGGCTCACCGATAAATCACATGGTTACCGAACTCAACTGCCGCCGCATAATGTTCTATCATAACATCACTCCTTACGAGTTCTTCGCTATAGACAACATCAATTCCGTTGAAGGCTGCCGCAGAGGTATCGAGGATATGCACACCCACATGAAGGGCAAATTCGACGCATATATCACAGCTTCACAGTTCAGCAAGGACGACCTTATTAAGATGGGCTACAAGGAGAATCTTATCGACGTTATCCCGATAATCGTTCCGTTTGATGACTACAAGCAGCAGCCGGACGAAGCTATGATGAGAAAGCTTTCCGACGGCGTGACAAACATCCTGTTTGTGGGAAGAGTCGCACCTAACAAGAAGCACGAGGATATCATCCGTGCCTTTGCATACTACAAGAAGCACGTAAATGAAAAATCAAGGCTTATCCTTGTCGGAAGTCATGACCCGAACGGCATGTACTACAATGACATCGTATCATACGTGAAAAAGCTTGGTGTTGAAGACGTTGTTTTCCCAGGCCATATCAGCTTTGCCGAAATACTTGCCATCTACAGCAAGGCAGACGTATTTCTCTGCATGAGCGAACACGAAGGATTCTGTGTTCCGCTGGTAGAGGCTATGACCTTTGATGTTCCTGTTATCGCATACAATGCCTGTGCAGTACCGGAAACTCTGGGCGGAGCAAGTGTTGTTGTTGATGACAAGGATCCGGTCTTCCTTTCAAAAGTTATAAACGAAGTTGTTGAAAACGAGGAAATGAGAAAGACTATCATCGAAGCTCAGAGAAAGAGACTCGAAGATTTCCAGTACGAAAAGATAAAGGATACATTCCAGAAATTCCTCCGCGATTTCATGGCTAAATATCCGCCGCTCAACAACGATGACAGTAAAAAAAACTATGATAAGCTCTACGACCTGACCGAGAAAAATCTTGAAGATTCAGGAAAGACGATGCAGTTTTCAAAGTTTGCACTCCGTACAATGGCAGACAGACAGGCAGAAAGCGTTGACGTGACAGCACTTATAAATTCAGGCTGCACTGCACATGAATTCATCGAAGCTTTCTTTCTGACTTTTTTCGGAACCATGCCGTCGGAGAATGATTTTGAGTACTGGGAAAACGATGAAAAGGCAAGAGGCCGCGAGGCTTTTCTGCATACAATGCTTGAATATGCCCGTACAGCTGATACACGTATCATGAACGGCGCCCGCATGCTCTATTCACCATACTGATCTTCCGGGGTTGAAAGTTAAATGAAAAAGATCTACATAGATGTTACCAACATACCTGAACTCACGCATTTCACCGGAGTATCAAGGGTAGTGACCGAGGTGCTCATACGCCTTGTACACGACGGAGCGGATGTTTCAGCAGTTTCATATTCTGTCGAAAAGCACGGATATATTCTTATCGACACGAAAGCTTTTGTATCACGTCTTGAAGGCGGAGATAAGGAAACTGAGATCTATACTGAAACGGTCATCACACCGGATGAGTTTGAGCACGGTTCTGTATTCTTTGACCTTAACAGCAGCTGGCATACGCTTCCGAACAGAAGCTATCTTCTGCCGAAACTCAAAAGCCGCAGCGTAAGGCTCATCACTCTTATCCATGATATCATCCCGGTGCGTTTTCCTCAGTTCATGGCGCCTCATACGCTTCTGAAATTCATGGAGTTTATCGTCGCTGAGATGACATATGCAGATGATATCGTGGTGACTACCGAAGCCGTTAAAAACGATCTTCTGAGTCTGTATGACAAGTTGGATATGAAAAAGAAACCAGTACACGTCATTCCTCTCGGTGCTGATTTCACCTCAGAAAGCAGTACTGATGAAAGTTCAGCCGATGAAGAGATAATAAACAAGCTTTCCGGCCGAAGATTTCTTCTTACCGTAAGCACCATCGAACCGAGAAAAAACCACAAGGTCATAGTCGATGCCTATATGAAGAAGATAGCTTCGCTCGATACGGACATCGTATTTGTCGGACACATAGGCTGGGAAACGGAAGAACTCATGGAACGCATGCGTTCGGACAGCCGTTTTGACAAAGGCATCTACGTGCTTGAGGGTGTAAACGACGCGACACTTGCAAAGCTCTACAGCATGGCATATATGGTTGTGTTCCCGTCCTATGCTGAAGGATACGGCCTTTCCACTATCGAGGCCATGATAAAGGGCGTGCCTGTCATCTGCTCCGACCTTCCGGTAATGCGCGAGGTCGGCGGAAGATTCTGTGACTATTTCCCTGCTGATGATCCGGATGCACTTGCAGATATTGTTGAATCATATGTTTCATCTGAAGATAAATATAAGGAAAAGAAATCTCTTCTTGCAAATGAATACGTTCCGCCGGTCTGGGATAAAACAGTGCACAGCATTGAGGAGCTTATTGAAAACGGTTCTGCAGGTAAGAGCGATTTTGTTCACAAGCCTATAAAGCAGATCGTTTACCTTTCCGCACGTCCGGCACCACTTCTTGCGACACTTCCGTATGTCGAGGAGTTTATGCCGTTCATAACCGAACTCGTGGTGTTCTGTCCTGATAAAATGGCGGACTACATGAAGTTAAACTACAAGGGAAGACTTAAGCTTACAACGATCACGGACGACGAGCTCCTCGACGGAGCGGCTCTTCCGGCAGACCATGCAACAAGAAACTTCTTCTTACGCTGTCTTGCCATGAGACGTGACATACTTGATGACGAGTTCATCATGACCGACGACGATTACCGTCCGCTTGGACCGGTCGATGAGACCTGCTTCTTCCGTGACGGAAAATACATCGGTTACTACTTCTCAGATCTGAGCACATGGCGCTACCGTATTGCAGAGCTTTTCTCTTACGACTATGCAATGTTCAGAACTCTTGAATTCCTGAAACTCAACGGATTCCCGACACTGCAGTATTCAGCCCACCAGATGCAGGTGATCAACCGCAGATGGTACTGCGACATGATCGATGAATTCCCGCAGATAACCACACTTGGCTACGATGAATGGAGCTCATACTTCAATTACATTGCAGTAAGACATTCCGAAAACTACGAGCCGGTACCGTATGTCTGCCTTTCCTGGCCGAACATCGGCGGCGAAGATCTCGGCGTCAGACAGTCTGACTATGTTTTCGAGAATTTCTATAAAGAAAACTATTACGGCGGCGGCCTTTTCAAAAAGTACGCCGAAGGATTCACCTGCCCGGAATACATAGCTCTTGAAAGCAAAGAGAAAAAGGAAATGGCAAGCAGGATAGAAGACACCCATCTCGCAGGCCGAAAATTCCGCGATAACGCCGCAGCCGAATACGAGGAGACTGAACACATGCCACCACACATCGGCATCTACTGCTACGGCGATGCATCAGTCCCGCCGGTCCTCGGTGCCCCTGAATCATTTAAACTGAGTTCAGAATACTTAAACGAGATAAACATAGGCATCTCCCGCGACACCCGCTGCGCTGAAAACATAATGCAGCTGGAACTCAACGCAGAAGTAAAAACCGAATCCGGCGAAACCCTGGCCACCACACGCCGAACAATAGTCCCAAGAGTAGAATACACCTACATAAGCTTCTGCCTCAAAAAACGCGCCTACACCGAATCCGACGCCAGCACCATGACCATAACCCTCCGCAACACCATGAGCGGAGTTTCAACAATCAAAGTCATTCCTGTTGAAATAGTATAACTTTTGGATAAGGCGCGAAGGCTGCGAAGGGTCTGGGGCGACCGCAAAGCCCCAGATTAAATTCTGCGAGGCCGTTAAATTTTAGAAAAGCAAGAAAGGAAAGATAAAATAATAAAATGATCAAAACAATAAAAGAACAGTTTCTGAAAATAAAAAAACATCAGTTCCTGTTCGAGGAACTCGTCAAACGTGATTTCAAGAAAAAATATAAACGAACCGTCCTCGGAATGCTCTGGAGCCTCGTTTCACCACTCATGAATCTCCTTGTAATGAGCGTAGTATTCACCCATTTCTTCGGTCAGAACAAACCTCACTACATGATCTACCTCTTCTCCGGCAACCTTACCTTCTCCTTCTTCAAGGACTCCACCAACGGCGGAATGAACTCCCTCATGCAGAACTCCAACATAATCACAAAAATCAACCTCCCAAAATACATGTTCCTTCTTTCCAAAAACGTTGCCTCACTGATCAATTTCGGACTCACACTCATCATCTTCTTCCTGTTTGTCGCCTTCGACGGCATACCTTTCTCTTTCCGCTTTTTCGCACTCATATATCCGATAATCTGCCTTATTATCTTCAATATCGGTGTCGGACTCATTCTTTCAGCAATGTTCGTACTTTTCAAGGATATCCAGTATCTCTATGATATCTTTACAATGATGCTCAGCTACATGTCAGCTATCTTCTACTATACAGATACATACACACCACGTACACAGCTGCTTTTCCACGCAAATCCGATCTACGTATATATAACCTACTTCCGTGACGTTGTCATCTACGGATATATCCCGGGATGGAAAACTCATCTTCTCTGTTTCGGATATGCATTCATCGCACTTATCGTTGGCGCACTCATCTACAAGAAGTACAACTACAAGTTCAT
>JBGUVZ010000452.1:0-5271 GCA_045220685.1 Oscillospiraceae bacterium
GTGGAAATATACTCGGTGCATATCTCGGCTACAGTTCAATTCCGCAGAAATACAAGGACCATCTGGAACTCCATGATCTGATCATAAGAATGGCAGATGATTTATGCGAGAAGAAATTATGATTTATTATTGTCAGGTGATATTAGAAAATAGTATGCCGCAGGCATACCGAATAAAATGAGAAATCGGAGCCGCGGCTCCGATTTAATTTTAAAACTGCACATTGCAGTGTGCATTCATTTATGCAAAAAAGAGAAATTTCAGGTGAAATTGATTATCCTCGAATTTTCGGAAATCGTTATGGTATAATTTTTATTAGTCAATTGTAAAGGAGAGTGTTCACCGATGGCAAAAAGGCCTGTATTTTATGCCGAGAATGACATTATAAAAAGCACTAATGTTGAATTTCAGTGGTATCCCGGATTCGCAGTCAGTCAGAAACAGAAATCAATCAACGCACTTCACGAGGCACTTCTTACAATTCGTCCGGATGCAAAGCCTCTTGAAATAAGTTCTAAGAGCGCTGTTCCACTGGGAGCAAAGCTAAGTGCATTTAACTTGAAGCTTAATGGATATTACCTTGAATGCGTATTCCAGTCATCGAAGGTATTTGACGATACTGGTGTTCCTCATACTGAATGGCTTGATTTATCACCGAAAGAAGCCAAAAAGGAAGCACGAAACCTTCATGATAGTGGATGCAGACTGACATCTTTCAGATTTAACGGTATCGATTATCCACTCGAACCGCGTACTTGCTTCTACGACTATATTTATTATCTGTCGGTAAGAGAGACTATGACTGATGATGAACTTAAGGAGCTTACAGAATATGATCACTTCACCGATATTGAGTTTTCTCCTGAGAAAAGCCTTAATACACAGGCAAGGTCGGTGGTGATGATAAAACTTATATTTGAAAAACACGGAAAGCTGCCGGAGTTTTCATGTGATGAGTATATTGATCTCTACAGAAAGTATATACCTGTGGTCTGAGGTAATAAAATGAGAAATCGGAGCCGCAGCTCCGATTTAATCGTATTTGCGAAATGATGAAAAATAGAGTATAATAAAACTGAGGCGGTGATCGAGTGAAGGATCTGACATATTTAAAATGGAGTTACAGCAGCTCTTCTTCAGGAGGAACTTATCTGAAATCTGAAGACGGTATCGGAAGCAAAAAAATATATTACAAGCTGTCAGATTTCAAATACGGAAAATTTTCAGGATGCGAGGCAGCAATAGAAGTTATTGCAAGTCGTTTAGGTGAATATCTTGGTTTTCCGGTTTTGAAGTATATGGGAGATATGTCATCGGTGATTGTAGATGATAAGAAATATACTACGTATGTAGCCAGAAGTCATAACTATGTAAAAAGAGGATACGCTGCAATACCGCTTATAACCGATTATCTTACCAACAGAACCTCAAAGGCCGAAAGCCCACTTGACTACTGTCGAAGAATAGGACTTCAGGAGTATCTTGACTATGTGTTCATATTTGACTATCTTATTATGAATGTTGACCGTCATGGCCACAATATAGAGATCTTATATGATATGGATAATAACATTGTTCCTTCACCAATATTTGATAACGGTCGTGCTTTGACATATGAATACGGAAATAATATAACTCTGATACGAAACTGGGATTATAAAAGTGATCCTGCGGTAAATAATTTTGTAGGAAGTATTTATCTTGAAAGCAATCTGAAAAATATCAGCAAGTCATATGCACTTCCGCGTTTGAACGATGAAGCGTTCAGAAAAATATTTTACGGTATGAGTGGCTTTATTTCAAAGGAACATCAGCAGATAATAAAAGAAGCACTTGAATTCAGATATGAAAAACTGTTGAACGGAGGTATCATAGTTTGAGAGAATATACTATTAAAAGCACCAGACGAGGTAAGGATTATATCTGGGGAACGCTTTACTACAGCGAAAAAACAATGGAATTTCGTATTAAATTTCGCTGTCCGCCTGATGAAATGAAAAAAGATAAACCTCCTGCTATGATACATCGTTTTATGACTAACGGCAGAATGGAACTTGATCACGAACTTTCACATCTTTGGGTATGCGACCGTATAATACCGAAGGACAGACAGAACATAGATCAGATCCTGCGTGAAAATAATCTGACTACTTATCGTGAGATTGATATGCTTGAACTGTGTATGGGAAGATGCACACTTGATGATATCTACCTTACACGTGAAAAATAGTATGCCACAGGCATACCGAATAAAAGGAGAAAGCGGAGCCTCGGCTCCGCTTTAATTATGAATGCGCCAAAGGCGCATTATCCTTTTTGTTGTGATCGTTATATATCAGTTTATGTTTTCAATAAATTCATCTGGTGAAAAAAGTGTTATTCCAAAAGTCATGAAATCTTTTTTGTTTCTTGTAATTATTGCATCGCAGTTATTTGATTTAGCACAAGTAGCAAGAAGACAGTCTTCAAAATCTTTTGCTTTCTGAAGAAATGCTTTGTTTACATCATCGTTTGTAACAGTAAGTATTTTAACGATGTTAAGTATTTCACCGAGAGCATCATAGGCTGCTTCAGTGCTGCTTAGTGCTTTACGTACAAGATAAAAAATATCAGTTGCAGAGGAAGCAGATATAAATCCGTGAATTTTACGTTTTTCGCACATTTCAAGGATGACTTTTGAATGCTCATAAAACGGTTCGCGTTCAAGAAGTACATCGAGAATTATATTGGTATCAATCATTATCTTCATAACGAGAGAGCCTTTCTTCGCGGAGTGAATGACGGTCGGTTGTTTCGGAAATCTTTCCTTTCAGGATTCCGGAAATGGAATCAACTGATGAAACATTCGGATTTACCAGCCTTGCGACTAATTTTCCGTTTTTAGTTACCCATATGTCTTCGTATGGTATCATTTCGAGATAATGTCCCATATTTGTTTTAAATTCTGTTGCTGTGATTTGTAACATGATAATACACCTCCTGCTACTTATAATTATAGTCGATTTTATAATGAAAATCAAGAGATTTCGAACGATATTTGTTAGTTACTATATAAATTTCGTTCGATAAATATAGTATGCCGCAGGCATACCGAATAAAAGGAGAAATCGGAGCCGCGGCTCCGATTTAATTATAAATGCGCCTTAGGCGCATTATCATTTTTTGTTGTGGTGTCACATGTTATTAGCATTACAAAAGAATCATTATCTGTTTGTATTTCTTTAACGTTTGAAGGGTGCGGAATTAGCTGTTTATCCTCTTCAAATGAATAAAGCATTAGACAGAGTGCATCTTCGGCCATTTCGATCGCTTCTGATTTGTTTTTTCCAAACGTATAGCATCCTTCAATATCTGGAAAGCTAACAGAATATGCACCTTCTTCTTTTGTAAAAACAGCGGGGAAAGTGTATTTTGCCACGATAAGCACCTCTTTTCGAGTTACATCTGATATTGTTTTAGGTTTGATATAAAGGAAAAATCGGAGCCGTAGCTCCGATTTGACTTTATTTAGTAGGAGTATCTGTATTATTGTTTTGAATACGATTTTTAAACCATACAAAATAATCGAATTTTCGTTTTCGTGATTGGACTGTAATATTTAATTCATCTAACTTGCCAGTAATGTAGTCATTATATGATTTATAATCATATTCTTTTCGCCATTTATCAATTTTACTTTGTTTTATATTAGAAAAATAACGTGGTAAATAATCTTTCAAAATAGTATCTAAAATAGAATAATCATCCTTGCCATAAAGATTGCTATTGTGATAGCAACAATATTTTGTTGCAAATGAAAATAAATTTACATTGCATTTAGTGTCAGCGATTTCGTTCACTACACTAGGATCTCCGTTTTTGATTCTTGTGTCTATGTTGTCAATTTTGGCTATCCTGTTAGATAAATCCACTACGTTGATTTTGCTTTTATATTGTGATATGTGAGTTGAATTAGTTATATCTATTAACCCTATTTTTATTGCTACTATATCTGGATTAGTGTTTTCTGGATATAACTTCAAACAGCGGGTAATTAAATCGTTTTCTGGTCCGTAACTTTTATCATTTTCAACTTCAGTAAAAGCTTGTTCTAAAGTTTCATTTGAAATTATGTCTTTTGAAACGTCACGATAAGTCTTTTTGCTCATTATAATTCAACCCCTTAATTTATACATTATTAATCCCTTGGCGCTATCTGATATAAAGTGTCTTGCGTTTTCTTTATTATATCACGAAATTGAAACTATTTCAATAATTAAAATTGTACAAAACATAGAAGTTTTCGTTAGAACTAATTATCCTCGAATTTTCAGATATTCGTATGTTATAATCCTCAATACTGAAAATTAATTCAAGAAAGGAATCATTAGCATGGAAAAAACAGAAAGAGGAAGTCAGTTCACATTTTTCAATTTTAAAGTTACGGATGGTAACAGATATGCTTATGAGACAGCTTTAATGTTTGCTAATAATAAAGGCAGTAATTCTGTCTGTTTGATTGGAAGGCCAGGGTCAGGAAAAACACATCTTTTATACGCTGTGAGAAACTATATTAAGATAAGTGAACCTGAATTGAATGTTGTTGTCATCGATATCAATGACATATCATCAGAATTAGTTGACTCGATCAAGAGACGTAATTTGGATGATTTTAAGCGTAAATACATTAACTGTGATGTTTTACTGATTGATGATATTCGATGCAGTTCAGGAAAAGAAACTCTTAATAATGAACTGAGCCTTCTTATTAAAGAACTCAGAGAATCGGTTAAACGAATTATGATAACAACATCTGAAGTTTTTTCTGATTTATCAAACAAGTTATTAAACAGATGTTCCTTTGATGAATTGGCTGTAATAAGAAGAGCAGGTGTTGTAACTTATTCAGATGAATTAGTTGATGATGATACTTATCTGATTCTAAATGATATGACTCATATTCATACAGTAGCAAGAAGGATACTTAAAGGACATTGTTTGACTTTGCCGACAAACACAAAAAAGACAATCAGACCTGATAATACGGAGTTATTTAGACATATCATTGATCCTGATAAACCGGAACTAATCGTTCTTGCTTCTCGTCCTGGTATGGGAAAAACATCACTTGCGCTTAGTCTGGCATTCGAATATGCGAGAAAATACCGAAAGGAAGTTGACTATTTTTCATGGGGGGAATTTAAGGAACATTTGACTCTCAGCCTTTTATCAAAAGAGGCTCTTGTTGATATAAAAAGATTACGTGATAATAAGCTTGAAACAGATGATGTA
>JBGUVZ010000453.1:0-5018 GCA_045220685.1 Oscillospiraceae bacterium
GAGCCGGGGACTTCTTTCGGCGTTTAAATATGAGTGAATCTGAAAAGAATCATAACTATCAGAAGAAAAAACGAATGTCGATTTCAGTGCGGCTTCCGCTTCTGTTTATTTCGAGTATACTTGTAATCATAGCTGCAGTCTGTTTTCTTGTTTATTACCGTTTTGAAAAGCGAATGATAGATGAGTATACAGCAATGGGTGCCAGTGCCACAATTATGATGACAAGGGAGTTTGACCCGGATAAGGTACCGATGTATCTCGAGGAAAACTTTGAACTTGAAGAGTACAATACGATCCGTCAGAATCTTGTCTTTCTTAAGGAACACTATCCGGATGTAATGTACATGTACATATATCATTTCATTCCTGAAGGCGGCGAGGTCATTTTTGATCTCGACAGTGATTTCAGTCTGGATGCCGACCCTCCGGGAACGCTCTATGATCCTGATCCGGCAGTTGTTCCGTACATGGATGAACTTTGCGCCGGAGAGCAGATCCCTGTTCTTACGGGCGATACCGATGATGGATATATGCTTACATATATGCGTCCGGTATATTACAGCAACGGTGATTACTGCTGTCATGTCTGTGTTGATTTTTCAATGGAAGATGTTCATAAGAAGGATATTCTTTTTGTACTGAGCATGCTGATTGTTCTTGGTATAACTATGATAGTCATCGTTCTTATTGATGTTCATGTCATGAAGGTGACAGTTACCGGACCTATCAACCGTATGAAACATGCTACTGACAGCTTTTCGTATAAAGATGAAAGTGATCATCAGAAAAATATAAATGTAATGGAGGAACTCAAAATCCATACAGGTGATGAGATAGAAGACATCTACCAGCTGTTTATTGCATTCATGAAGAACAATCTGACATACATGAAAAATCTCAGCAAGGCCGAAAGTGATATAAAGGATAAAGACGCAAAGATCGGTCAGATAAGTGAGGAAGCTTACAAGGATACGCTTACAAATGTAGGAAGTAAGGCAGCCTACAAGAAAGATGTCGCTGAAATAAACAAACTTATTTCGTCCGGAACGCATTCATTTGCAGTAGTTATGGTCGATGTCAATGATCTTAAAAAGATCAACGACGAATACGGTCATGAAGCTGGTGACACCTATATCAAGGGCAGCTGCAGCATGATATGTGAGGTCTTCAAGCATTCGCCGGTTTACCGTATCGGTGGCGATGAGTTCGTTGTAATATTAAGCAGCAGAGACTATGAAAACAGAGACAGTCTGAAAAAAGAAATTGAAAACGCATTTGCTGAAAGTTTCGGTAAAACAGACTGCGATCCGTGGCTCAGACATTCTGCCTCAGTCGGAATGTCAGAAAATACGGAAGATGATACTGATTTTGAATCCGTATTCAAGCGTGCGGATCAGGATATGTACGAAGCAAAGAAGGAATTCAAGAAAAAACACGGCAGTTACAGATAAATTACTATGCGGTCACATTGCAGGATGTGACCGCTTTTTCTGTGCTTCGCAATATTTGAAAAAATTTTGATTACAAATTTGTAATTCTCATATGCACGAAGTCATTGGTATGATATAATGATGACACAGTAAAAACATATTTGTTCTTTTAAGGTGAACAGATAAACTGCTTTGACCAGACAAATTTCGTTTTGTACGGTGAACAAAACGACAGTGTCCTCTCTGGCAAAGCAGTGTTTACTGATTTTAAAGTGTTAGGAGAAAAAATCTATGAGAAAGTGTTTGGCAAAAACAATCACTTCTGTTGCCGTGATCGCGGCAACGGCAGCTCAGCTTTCAGCGTTTTCTGTATCCGCTGCAGAAACCGGTGCTGAGGCAGGCAATTACCCAAGGATAAGCATCACCACAAAAGCGGGAAACGGAAATGAACTTGAAAAAGCAGACGGCTATGTGAAAGCAACAATAAAAGTTGTTTCACCTGCAGATGCATCAGGTGACTATTCCGTTTTAGAAGAAACGGGCAAAATGAAGGTTAGGGGAAATTCTACAGCCCGTGCGGAGAAGAAACCTTTTAACATCAAGTTCGACAAGAAGCAGGATGTTCTCGACATGGGAAAGGGAAAGAAATGGTGCCTTCTCGCAAACTGTTTTGACCCTTCACTTGTACGAAACTACACTGCATTCGAGATCGCACATGAACTTGGCCTTGATTACACACCTGACTGCAAGTTCGCAGAGTTCTGGCTCGACGGAATCTATAAGGGCTGTTATCTTGTGACAGATCCTATCGAGAGCGGTTCAAACAGAATCGAGATCGATACCGATGCAGACGACTTCATGGTAGAATATGAAGCATACCGCGTTGAAGATCTTATGGCATATGTCACAACAGATGAAGGAAACATGAGATTTTCTGTAAGCGAACCTGAAATGCCTGATCCGGCTGATTACAAGGAAAATGAGCAGGATCAGTATTATGCCGACAAGGATGCATATGACCTTAAAGTAAACAATATTTCAGTTATCATGAACAATGTTACGGAAACCATCAAAAACGGCTCATACGAAGAAATGTGTGAAGTTATTGATATGGAATCTTTCGTTGATTACTATGTACTCAATGAAATAATGAAAACATGCGACTTCGGCTGGAGCTCAGTAAACTTCTACTACTCTGACGGCAAGCTCCATGCAGGTCCTGCCTGGGACTTCGATCTTTCATCCGGTAATACAAATCCTGAATATCCTTCACTTGTAGAAACTGAAAGTGAGATCGCATATACTCAGAACTTCACTGACTTTGAAACAAATTCATCTTCAGAAGGTCTGTACGCAGCAGGATACAACTTCTATAAATATCTTACTGCAAACGATGACTTTATGAACGATGTAAAGACAGTATTTGTTGAAGAACAGGAATATATAAGAAACCTCACAGCAGATGGCGGCAAACTTGATCAGATTTACGCTGAAAACAAGGAAATGTTTGAAAACAACTTCGCAGCTGTCGAAGAAGGCGGAGCCGGATGGGTAGCTTCAAAGGCTTATTCTTCAACTATGAGAGTTCCGGATGCAACATTTGAAGAAAACTTTACTTTCTTTAAAGACTGGATCGCAGACAGAAACGACTGGTTATTTGAAACATGGATCGGTCACGAATTCGGCGAAGACGGCAACTGCATCCACTGCGGTATCAGCAAGAATGACTGCTCGATTGCCGGACATAAATACGACGGCGGAAACTGCACAGTCTGCGGCAAGGAACGTCCAGACCAGAATATAATGCAGTTTACAGAAGGCATGACATACGGAAAGATCTATAATCTTAAGGATTACGACTTTGCTCATATAAGCGGAGTTAAAGTTAAGTTCAAGAATGATATAAGCAATGATTTCACAGGTGCAGTTGTACTTGGAAACTATGCATATTCCGAGAGCATAAACAATACAACATGCAGCGGTAATACATTTGAATTCAGCTTCAATAATCTCGCATTATGGAGAGCTCCTGATACAATTTCTGTTTACAGATGGGCAGGAGAAGATCCGGTAATTGAAGAGATAGAATTTACTTATACTGAAGATCCTGCAATACCTGATGACGGTGTCCAGATCACTGCTTCAGAAGACGGAAGCTTCGATATTTCAGCTCTTGATCCTGAAACTGTAGAGTCTGTTACAATCGTTCTTAAGGAAGAAGTTTATAACGCCGGCGGACAGATCGTCTTTGACAACTGGTCAAATTCTTCATTCAATATCACAAGAGCAAGCGGCAGAGCATTCACAGTTGATGTAAGAAACGTATCAGGAAGATTTAACATAAATCTTTGGGGCGATTCATCTGAGGTCGAAAGAGTTATCGTACATCAGAATATTCCGGAAGTGATCGCTGAACCAGAACCTGAAGTTATCGTTGAACCAGTTCCGGATCCAATCCCGGAAGTAATAGTTGAACCAGAACCTGAAGTTATCGTTGAACCGGTTCCGGATCCAATCCCGGAAGTAATAGTTGAACCAGAACCGGAAATCACAGTTCCTGAACCGCTACCTGAGCCAGATCCGGAACCAGTGATCATTTACGAACTTCTTTAATATGCATTTCTAAATTTCTAAACTTTTATATGCGGGACAGTCGGTAAAATGGCTGTCCTGCAGTTATAGTAAAGAAAAAATCATCATTGATAAATTATTTTAAAAAGAGTATAATATTATTTGTGTGAAAAATAAAGGAATTCAGAGGAGGAATTTTACTATGTTAAAAGAAAAAACAGCAGTTTTAGTCTGCGTACTTGCATCCTTATTCGCATTTGCTTCATGCGGTCCGGTTTCGGAAAATACTGAACTTAGTGTTGGAAAGACAACTGAAAGCGTTTCGGAAACTGCAGCAGAAACAGAAGAAACAACAGCTTCAGAGACAACAGAGGCAGAAGCAGTAACTACGGTGGTTTCAGAAACAGTGACAGCAGAAACTACAGCCGCTGAGAAAGTAACTGAGGCTCCGGAGACAAAGGCTGAAACCAAGGCCGAAACTAAAGCTGATGCAGAAACAACATCAGATAAACCGTATGCAGCAGCATATACTGAACTTGCTAAGAAAATAATCGAAGAAAACGGCGATGACGTTACATTCGCTCTTATAGATGTTGACGGCGATGATACTCCTGAACTCTCAGCAGGAAAGCTTGGCTACTGGGTAAGTATGTACACATACGCTGACGAAAAAGTACATACGCTCATGGACTTCTATCCTTACGGAGTATCAGGAAATATCGGATATGATTACATTCCGGGTCAGAATTATCTTCACTATTCAAGTGCATCAAATGCAGGGATCATTCGTTATGACTACTATATGAAAGTAACCGGAAGCCATGAACTTGAAACTATTGCCTGCATCGAATCCCGTTTCTTTGATGACAAAAACGGCAACGGCCAGGCAGACCAGGATGAACTTGATACATATACAGAAAACGCAAAATACTATAAAGACGGTGAAGAGATCACAGCTGAGGAAGTTGGTTCATACAATAAAGGAGAATCTAGAGAAGTTGCCGGTAAGCTTACTTT
>JBGUVZ010000454.1:0-8968 GCA_045220685.1 Oscillospiraceae bacterium
AATTTTCTTTTTCATGATTCTCCACCCCCTGTACCGTTAATTCTCTTCATGAAATCGTTTATAATTCCGCCTGCCTGATCGTACTCATAATCATTGGCAAGCTTTGCTGCTTTTCCTAAAACGTCATTGAGATTTGTTCCTCTGAAGGAATAGTGTGAAGCCTCTTCACAGAGTTTCGACGCAGTATCCGCATCAAAACCAGTGCACGCCTCGGCCGCCTTTGTTAAGAGTTTTATCAGCTCATCCGCTTCAATCGACGGAGCTGGCTTTTTCTCGACCGGCTTTGTGTTTTTTTCACCGACCTTTATACCCTTTAGCGCAAGATACTTCGTACCTTCGTCATAAACGTCGTTGCAGTATTTAATGAAAACTGAATGTCCGGTATTGATCTTGTCGTAATCACATGCACGTCCTGCCATTTCCATTTCTTTTGCAGCATCAGAAAGCATACGGCTTCCTATTGAAAGTGACGCACTCTTCAGGGCATGTGTCTCAATAACATAGTCTCTCCATTCCTCTTCCTCATAAAGCTTGTTGATGTAGGCTGTCTTTTCCGGAAGTCTTTCAATGAAATCCTTCAGAATATCAAGATATGCCTCCTCGTTTCCGCCTGTGTAATTAAGACCGAGGTTTACAGATATGAGTCTTCCGCTTGCTGCCGTTCCTCCTTCGCGGTCACTCTTTCTTCTTCCGCCGACCATTACTGTGCGTACCGGAGGACAGATAAGTTCTTCAGGAAGCCATTTTTTCAGTACCCTGTCAAGTGTACTGTGTTCGATAGGCTTAGGGATAAAATCATTGAATCCCGCTTCAAGGAACATTTTTGTGGCTCCGCTGACCGCATTTGCCGACAGTGCAATTATCGGAAGTTTCTTATAATATTCATCTTCAAATTCACGGATAAGAGTTGTTGCTTCAGCTCCGTCCATCTCAGGCATCATATGATCCATGAGTACAAGATCGATCTCTTTGTTACGTAACAGAGTGATGGCTTCCTTTGCGCTCGATGCCGTAATGAACTGCATATTGTAAGGTCTCATGAGACCAAGAGCGACTTTAAGGTTTATCTCGTTGTCATCTACTATCATTACTCGTGCCTTCGGCGCTGAGAAGGTGATCTGTGAATTTCTTCTCTCATTTAAGTTGAGCACTATGTTCTCGTTATTGAAAACTGAAGCAATGGACAGTGAATACAGCGGTTTGTAGATACACTTCATATTAGGTTCAGGCTGAATTGAATTGATAATATCCTGGATTATAACTACCTGAACGATATTGCTTAGCTCCTTGATATACTGTCTGTTTTCAAGATATCCTTCCTTTGTTACAAAAAGATGTGTGATACCCGAATTCGGAACAAGGAAAAGTGCCTTTACTTCGTCAATGTTGTCTGTCTGTATAACATTGATCTTAAGTTTTGTCCTGATCTCATCCACAAGTTCGTTGTATTTCTCGCTGACGATACTGTCAGGCAGTCTGTCCGAACGTATGAAGGCTACGGCATTTATCTTCTCGGCATCCTTGATCAGAATGAACGGTCTTTCATTGGAAACACGCAGCGGAAGGACAACTGAAAAAACAGATCCCTTTCCCGATTCACTCTTTACATTGATGAAGCCGCCCATCTTGGAAACAAGTCTTTTGGAAATGGCAAGTCCGAGACCTGTACCCTCAACAGCACGGTTCTTTCTCGTATCCACCTGCTGGAAGCTCGTGAAAAGCTTTTCAATATTCTCCGGAGATATACCAATTCCCGTATCTTCGACTGTCACCTTAAGATTGATACCGTAGTTATGCTTTGTATATGACAGTCTTAATATAACGGCACCTTCGTTTGTATATTTGACAGCATTGGTCATGATGTTTATCATGATCTGTCTTATACGTATCTCATCACCGATAAGGCCTGACGGGATATCAGGATCAACAAAGGCGATTATTTCGATCTTCTTGTCACGTTTTCTCGTAACAGTCATATTGATGACATCGTTAAGCGTGGAGGCTATATTGAATTCCGATTCTATAAGCTCCATTTTTCCGGACTCGATCTTTGAAAAGTCAAGTATATCATTTATGATGTAGAGAAGATTTCTTCCTGAACTCTGAATAGCAAAGCAGCTGCTGCGCACATTGTCGCTGATATCAGGCTCACGGAGAATCAGCTCGCACATACCGACGATCGCATTCATAGGAGTTCTGATCTCATGGCTCATGTTTGCAAGGAAATCACTTTTCGCACGGCTTGCATTTTCCGCAATATCGGTCATCTCACGCAGTGATTCGCTTCGCTTTACAAAAGCTCTTGATGCTGTACCTATCAGAACACCGAAAAGAAAAACGAATGCGACAGATGTTACAGCTTCATGATACAGATCATCCGAAAGATTACTGTCATTCGCCCTCTGCAGAAGTCCCGGAATAAGTCCGCCGAGACTGAATAACGTCATGATATTGGTAAGGCGCTGTTCCTCGTAGAAAAGAGTCATCGCGATTGGTACAAAAAATACGGCAAAAGCACTGGCACAGTCATAATGGGTAGTGTAAAGCACAAGACCTATTACAATGAATGTGATAAGCATTATGTATTTCTGATACGTATCACGGCGCTCAGATTTTTCGGTCTTTGCGAGAAGAAAGATTTCGGAAAACATTGCAAAGATATTCATTAAGGACGGCATAACCAGATAATCCATGCCATATTTAAAGGTCAGAACGAATTCAGCTTTGTGAAACGTATTGTAAAGAATGCTGAATGTCTCCATCAGGAACTGAAACAGAACAATCAGCAGCTGAATGATCAGCATCGTCTGCTTCCTGGTTATACCCTCTCCCTTATAATCCTTTATCATAAAAAAGATCCCCCCTCGATCTCTTCGTACATAGTTATATATTTTATTATATATTCTGATTTGTTTTTTGTCAATAATATTACTAATTTTTAATGAATAAATATTGCGTTCCTGTCACTTTTATACGAACTGATTAATTACGATTACAGTGTATCTGCCGCATATTACGTCTATTCCGAACACAAAAGAGCTGTCCCGTTTTTTAAACGAAACAGCTCAGTGTTTTTAATACTTATAACTTATGCAAGCAAAGACTTCAGTGTAATGAAATCAATAATATTTATCTTACCGTCGCCGTTAAGATCTGCGTTTTCTGTCTTGATCCCGGCTTCGTCGGCCATTAGGAACGATGTAAGGGCTACTAAGTCTGATGTGTTCAGAACGCCGTCATCGTTCACGTCGCCCTTGACCGGTTCAGGTGATGGCTCAGTTGTTGGTTCAACTGTAGGCTCCGGTTCTTTCGCTGAAAGATCACCGTAGACTTCGATCTCTGCGATGTTGCAGCAGTAAACGGAATCCTTGTTCACGCTGCCGTCCGGTTTGCCTTCAGGAACCTGATATTTGATGTAGCGAACCTTTTCGGTGTTGTTTAATTTCGTCACATAGTGCATTCCGAATGACGGTACAGAATTTATGCTGTACATCGCATTCCAGTTTACTCCGTCGGATGAGGAGAAGAACTGGCCGCCTGCGCAGCGATATTCATATCCTGAACGTGGTGAGTAGCCGATGGCTGTGATGTTGTATTCATCGCCGAGGTCAGCCTGTACCCAGCCGTTGCCTACGCCGTCGAAGAATGATGATGTGTTGCCGTCAAATACGTTCTGAGGAACGTCGGTAGATACTTTTCCCGGATTGGAAGAATCTTTCCACGGGTCGCTTCCTGTTACTGCAGACTTTGCAACATCGATCTTGTTGTCTGCCTCAAATGAAGTTGCCTTCACGCCATCGAGAATGTATGTTGTGATGGAAAGAGGAGCGAGAGTTGCTGTAAATCCTTCTCCGCTTGTCGCAATGTTTCCGACATCCTTCCAGTGTTCGCCGTTTGACATAGAACCGCTCGTTCTTATTACCTGAACGCTGTCGCCGATGGCACCGAATTCTGAAAGATCGAATGTCAGGTCACGCTGTCCGCCGTCGTTTGTAGCAACGATAACGAGCTTGCCTTCCTTAGGATCGTAAGCTGCAACTGTCTTGTCAGAAGTCTTGAGCATTGTGTATCCAGGACGGATGTAACGTGAATACTGGCCGAAAGCGTAGTATTTCTGAGTGAGGATAACGTCCTTCTTGTCATGGTCACAAACTGCAAGGCCCCAGAATCCCTTGGAAATGTCGATCATTCCGCTGTCTTTCTTTCCGTTGTAGCCGTTAGCAGAAATATGCTTGTCTATTGCCTGCCAGAGTATCCATGCTGAGCACTCCATTCCGTTGAGATCGTCACGCATTCTGTTTGAAAGCCAGAGTGCTGCGCCCATTTCGCCTGAATTCGTTCCGGATGTACCGTTGCCGTCAACTTCACTCATCCAGAGATTCTTGCCGCTCTGAAGTGCAAGGTTCTTAAGTTCTGTACGCTTTGAACCGCCGTATGTATGAGTATCGATTCTCTGTACTACGTTCTTGGCATCACCTGAAAGCGCCTTAAATGCATCAATCTGTGTATCAATTGAAGTTTCATCAGATGCAACGATCATTGTATTGTTAAGATTTCTCTGACTCATTGCACGCTGCATTTCCATGATCATCTTCGACTCGGAATTACCTATGTCGAAATGGCAGCCTTCCTGCTTCTGGCTGTAGGCTCCCCAGAAATTTGTATACGGTTCGTTGAAAGGTTCAACGCTCTGGATGTGAACGCCCCAGTCATTCTCGTAATGAGCGCATACTTCAGCCATGTAGTCAGCAAATTCGTCGTACCAGTCATCCTTCAGGTTGTTCTTTCCGGCATCGCGGTTACCGCTGGTGCATCCGCTGTTTGTCATGTAGTACGGAGGCGAGTTTGAAAACATTTCAGTTATAAATCCGTCACCGTATGCTGCGATCGCCTTCATAAGAACGTTTCTCTGATTGGCGTCGGCATTCCAGTCGTAAACTATCTTACCGTTTTCATACCGTGAATATCCCGGCATATTTGAGTCGGTTCTTGTAATGTGGTCATGAGTCGGATCGTCACCGCCGCCGATGTTGAAACGTCCGATATTCATGTGAAGTCCCTTATCGCTGAAGAACAGCTCACCTGTTTTTTCAGCAAGTTCATCTGAATATCCAACACGGTTAGCCCACCAGCAAAGTGATGTGCCCCATCCTTCAAACACACCATTATTGATGGCGTATTTGCTGTTCGGCGAAAGCGACACAACTGTTGCTGCAGAAACTTCGTCTGCAGAGAATGCAAACTGTGACGCTACTGTAGCACACAAGCCTGCGGCCGTTACAAACGACACAATTCTTTTGAAGATTTTCATGTGTAACCTCCTGTCTGTTACCTTTTAAACTTTACACTTATTTGTCCTTTGAACACGTCCTGAAGTGTTCATGGTATTTTACTCAATACCTACAATCCACAATATAGTCTTCACAGTCAAACACTGATAAAGCCGGAAATCCTGCTTCGCCGGATTTCCAAAGAGGAGGGATTTACGGGGCTTCGCCCCGTGGCCCCACGCTGATTAATAAATAAATCAGCTACTTACAGATATTCTTCAAACATTTTTTCCACCTGAGGCTGATCTCTGTAGCCTACGCCGGTGGTCATGCATTTTCCGTCCTTCATTACCATGAGCATAGGAATGCTTGATACTCCGAACGAATCAGCAAGTTCAGGAACTTCATCAACATTTACTTTTCCTACTTTGATCTTTCCGTCATACTTCTTTGCTATCTCGGCAACGACCGGTGAAAGCATTCTGCACGGTCCGCACCATTCTGCCCAGAAATCGAGAAGAACGGGCATTTCGCATTTTTCCACTTCATTTTCAAAGTTGTCAAGAGTAATATTGATCTCTGCCATTTTTAAAACCTCCGTTGTTATTTTGATTTGTAATAAAGCATGCAGTGACAGTAGCCTTCGAAATCAGGATCTTTGATCTGATCTCTGAACTCTTTACACATGCACTTGTATTCTTCCTTTTTGCCTATTCTGCACGGACAGTATCCGCCTGTGCGTTCAAGGCCTTCCTTTATTGTTTTTACAATTTCTTCGTCTGTATTAAGTGTTACTTTCATAGAATCCCCGCTTTCTTTACGTCAGTCGCCGGTCCAGCTGTTTATCGGAGCAACAAATCTGTACTTTATACTCTTGATGTCAAGACCGCTCTGTCCGAAATAGAATCTTACGGTTTTGAAACGTGAGTACATGTTGACTTTGCGCACTTCGGAAACATCCTTTCCGCCTGTGCCGTTGAATGTATAGGTAGCGCAGACCGTACCGTTGCAGAAATATGTGACCGGTATCTGCGCAGTCTCACTGTTATTAGATGAAGCTGTTATTTCCGCTTCAAATGTGCCCGGTGTAAGAATCGTAAGCTCGTAGCAGTAAATGCATCCCTTGTCGGTTTTTACGTTTTCAAACGGTATCTCAATCTCCTTGTCAAGCTCGTAGAATACCACCGGAGCATCGCTGCCCATATCCTCTTCAGGACGGTTGATGATCTCCGTCTTTTCATATGTTCCTTCAAGTCGTTTCATCGCATTCGAATCTATAAGGAATCGGCATATGTTAGCTGCATTTCGCTGAAGTTCAGCCCTTGTAAGTGTGCCGTCAGCCAGAGATGCAAGTGTGTTGTCGTCGTGGTCTGCGCTGTCTGAGCATACCATGTAAACGTCGTTCTGAGCTCTTGCCATTGCAGCGAAATTATTCTTGCACTGCTTCTTATCGCGCTCGTTTATATCAGCCCACCAGTCGGTCATTACCATACCTTCAAATCCCCATTCATTTCTCAGAATGGATGTGTCAAGGTCGTAATGTCCTGCTGTCCACAGACCGTTAAGCGAACCGTATGTGGTCATGACTGAACGTGCGCCGGTTCTTTTTATGACCATTTCGAATCCCTTTAAGTAGATCTCACGCAGTGCTCTTTCAGAGATAACAGAGTCGATAACAAGTCTTCCTGTTTCCTGATTGTTGCCGCAGAAATGCTTTATCGTTCCCTCGGAACCGCTTCTGTGAAGGCCTTCAAGTTCGGCAGATGCCATGATTCCTGTGAGATACGGGTCTTCGGAAAAATACTCAAAGTTTCTTCCGTTGAGCGGATGACGGTGAATATTCATTCCCGGACCTAAAAGACAGTCAACTTTGTTTTCCGCCATTTCGAAACCGGTAAATTCGAAAAGCTCCGTTACCAGTTCCGGGTTAAATGTGGAAGCTATCATCGTTCCGTTCGGAAGACTGAATGCTTTGATTCCGCAGTCAAGTCTCATACCGGACGGACCGTCTGCACAGCATCCGCACGGAATGCCGAAATCCTTCAGAGTGTCTGTGACTCCGCCGAAAGCGGAAGCTGTTCCGGCAGTTACCTTCGGACTTCCCATACCCTCGCCTCGGATTATGCAGGCAAGATCATTATCTGAAAGCTGCGCGATGAATTCCTCCATCGTATTACTTCTGTACTTAACATTCTTAAGCTTTATTCCCTTGTCACCGGTATACGGGATCTCTGCCGGCAGGTTGTCAAGACGTTTTTTATTTTCATCTGCTTCAAGAAGCGGAACATCTTCAAATGCTACACTGAAAGATCCGTCATCCTGAAGTTCAGGTTTCATTCTCTTATAAGGCAGTACCGGTGCGACGCACTGAGTTAGTTTCTTTATTACCTCAGTTTTATCGAAAGAAACGGAAGAAGCAAGCTTTGCACTTCGTACATCTGTACCAACGTAGAATTTATATTCACCTGCTTCAAGCACGAAACATGAACGGTGTCCTGTAACTCCTGAGTCATCGTATGAAGCAAGATCAGCAAACGAAACTGTTATGCTGAAGCGTTCTAACTCACCCGGTTTTAGTTCTTTTGTCTTCTTAAATCCGCACAGCACACGTGAAGGTTTTCCGATTTTTCCCTGCGGTGCTTCACAGTAGATCTGTACTACTTCCTTGCCGGAATAATCACCGGTATTCTTTACCGTTATATCAAAAACTGAATTATATTCCGAATAATCACGGTAAGGTTTGCAGCCCACACCATTGCACTTCACATCAAAGGTCGTGTATGAAAGGCCATATCCAAACGGGAAATGCACCTTGTCTCGTGCAAAGGTCTCGAAATATCTGTATCCGACATAGATATCCTCAGCGTAGAAATTACGGACTTTGTCTCCGAAATATTCCGTCGCTGGATAGTCTGATATTTTAAATGCAACGGTATCTGTAAGCTTTCCTGACGGTGAAACTTCACCCGTAAGAACTCTTGCTGTACCTGTTCCGCCGGTCATGCCTCCCTGCCATACGTAGAGAAGCGCATCCGGATCATTTTCCTCGATAAAGAGTGTATTCATCAGTCCGCCTGTATTCAGAAGGACTATCATCTTAGGAAAGGCTTTTCTTACCTTTCTTATCATGTCGCGTTCAGTGTCACTTAAGAAGAAAGCACCGTCTTCCTCACGGTTATCCTGTTCCTCACCGGCTGTTCTGCCGATTATTACAACTGCAGTTTTACACTGCGAAGCTATTCTTTCAACAAGTTCATCTTCAAGCGGCATTTCCTTCTGTGACCAAGGTTCAGTGCCCCATCCTGATCCCGGATCAAAAGGGTTTTCCTCGTCCCATTTTTCGTAAACCGAATAAAGTTCCTCATTTACAGGCACACCGCTTTCACGCAGTCCGTCCACAATTCCGGTAACCTTCGAAACGTTTACCATTCCGCCTGATCCTGTACCGCTTTTATAGTAGTGCAGCTGTATTCTTCCGAAAACCGCTACTTCTTCACTTTTATCAAGCGGAAGCGCGTGATCTTTGTTTATGAGCATTACAATGCCCTCAGAAACGGTCTGCACCGCCTTTTCAATATATCTGTTCCAGTCTAAAGTCTTTTTCATTTAACAATATTACCCTTCTATCATACGTTCTTAGTGAAACACTGATCAAGCCAGCGATTCGGCTTCGCCGGATCGCAAAGGAGGGGAGATTG